>CAMWIG010000012.1 GCA_947174295.1 uncultured Alistipes sp.
GACGGTTGTCCTTGCCTGCGTAGATGCTGAATACGGTGTATTCGCCCGTATGTCGCGGCCACTTCCAGTTGTCGGTAGCGCCGCCGAACTTGCCTATCGACTGCGGAGGCGTACCGACCAGACGGATGTCGGTGTAGCGCTCCATGACGAACGCGAAGAAGCGGTTGCCGCCGAAGAAACCCGGCACGATGACCTCCATTCCCGGATTCTCCTCTTCGAGACGCTCTATGAGGGCCTTTTTGTTGGCATCGACAATCTCGTTGCGCTCCTGCTCGCCCGATATCGACGGCACGCTTCCGACAATCTCCTCCGTGACATCCATAATCTTGCGGATGAAAGTCACCGTGAGACCCTCGACCGGCAGCTCCTCCTCGAACGACTGCGACCAGAAACCGTTTTTCAGATAGTCGTGCTCGACGGACGAGAGCTGCTGTATCGCTCCGAAACCGCAGTGGTGGTTCGTCAGAAGAAGTCCCTGCTTCGATACCACTTCGCCCGTGCAGCCGTTGCCGAAGATGACGACCGCATCCTTCAACGACGCCTTGTCGACGCTGTAAATGTCCTCGGCCGAGAGCTTGCAGCCCTTCTGCTTCATGTCTTTGATATTCATCTTTTGGAGGTAGGGCAGCAGCCACATTCCCTCGTCGGCCTGCGCCGCGAACGCAACGGCGGCGGCCATAAGTGTCAAAACTATTCTTTTCATAAATTGCAGTGATGTTTTTTCCGTTGATTAATGGTTCATCTCGACACGCACGTCGGTGTACATCGTCACGCCGCTATGCGACATGGCCTCGCGCACCCGGCGGTAGTCGTCGTAGAACAGGCCGAGCTCGCTGCGCACGGCACGCTCTCTGACGCTTGCATTCAGACCGGCGAGCACGGCCGCGAAGCCCGTCGGGGCATCGACCTCCTCGGTCACGCGGTAGCTCTCCAAGCCGGCCTTGTCGGCCGCTACGGCTATGGCGGCCTTCAATCCGCCGTTAGCATCGGCCAGTCCGATTTCACGAGCCGTCGTTCCCGCCCACACGCGGCCCTCGGCGATGTCGAGCACGCGTTCCAGCGGAAGGTTGCGGCCTTCCGACACGAGCGAGGTGAAGCGTCCGTAGATCTTGTCCACGCTGCGCATCATGAACGCACGCTCCTCGGCAGTCAGCGAGTGCCCCAGCTGTCCCATGTCGGCCGAACGGTTGGTCTTCACGACGTCCACGGTAATTCCCACCTTGTCGCGCAGAGCGTTCACGGGGTCTATCATCAGACCGAACACGCCTATCGAACCCGTGAGCGTCAGACGGTCGGCCAGAATGGCATCGGCGGGAGCCGAGATGTAGTAACCGCCGCTGGCAGCATACTGTCCCATGGATACCACTACGGGCTTGACCTCGCGCAGGAGCATCATCTCGCGCCATATCACGTCAGAAGCCAGAGCGCTGCCACCCGGAGAGTTCACGCGCAGCACAACGGCCTTGATGTCGTCGTTCTTGCGCACCTCGCGCAGCTTGGCGGCCAGCACGTCGCCGCAGATGTTCTCGCCGTTGTCGGCTCCTCCGTCGACGATGCCGCCCTGGGCATAAACGATTGCGATTCGGTCGGCCGAGAGATTCGCGATGTCGGGACCGAGCTGGGCTACGTAGTCGCCGAACGAAACCTGACGGTACTCGCCCTCGTCGTCGGCCACTGCGCCGAGCTCATCGAACACATCGTTCATCTCGTCCTCGTAGAGCAGAGCGTCCACGAACCCGTTCTTCAACGCATCGTCGGGGTCGCAGAGCGCCAGCCCGTCGGTCAGCGACTGCAACTTTTCGGGGTCGATGCCGCGCGACTCGGCGACATCTCCGCTTATCTGCCTCCACATGGCGTCGGCCAGCTCCTGCATCTGACGGCGGTTGGCATCGGACATGCGATCGAGGAAGTAGGGCTCGACGGCGCTCTTGTAGCGGCACACCGTAGGACGGAATATCTCGGCCTTGACGCCCAGCTTGTCCATCAGCCCCTTGTAGAACATCGTGGAGAACGCCATACCCTGCCACGACAGCGCACCCTCGGGATGGAGATATACGCCGTCGGCCACCGATGCGAGGTAGTAACCCGCCTGCGAATATACGTCGTTGTATGCCACGATGAACTTACCGCTCTCGGAGAATCCTTTCAGCGCCTCGCGCAGCTCTTCGAGAATCGTCCAGCCCTCGGCACCGCCCGAGCCGTTCATGCGGATGTAGATACCGTCGATGCGGTCATCCTCGGCCGCGGCGTCGATTGCCCGCAAAGCATCGTAGAGCGATATGCGGCCTACGGATGTCATGTTCATGAAGTCGATGCCGGCGAAGGGATCTGTCGACGGAGCGTCGGCGATGATGTCGGCATAGTCTATCGTCAGAATCGAGTTCTTCTCGACCGTCACGGTATCCGCCGATCCTGCCAGGCCGACGAATATCGAAATCCAGATGAACGCCTTCACGAAGCCGGCGGCCACCACGGCCAGCAGGGCTGCAAGAAAAATTTTCGAGAATTTCATAGTATCATTTTATTTATTAAACGTTTCTTCATGGCAAATATACGATATAATATTCGAAAAACAAATAAAATTTATCGTTTTTCGATAAAAATATAAAATTCGGCCACCGTTCGGTCATATTTATCGACAGTCCGGCGAAGCCCGGTGTCGAAAAATGCCGTTCACGACGATGAAAAACCGTCGCACATATATATAGATGCGCCGGCCTCCGAACGGCCGCAGCGTACCTATAACGTAAATTCCGCACGGACGGAATATGTTCGGCACGCAAAATTTCGACGCACGGCCTCAGCCCGGCTCCGACGCCGCAAGGATTCGGCGCTCTCGCCCGAAAAAAAGAGCAGCGCCGGCTTCCGAAACCGCAGACTCGCAACAATGTTGGTATTTTTTTGCCAAATTCTCCGTATCTTTGTGACCGGCAGCCCACAAAGGAGAGCCGCCACTTAACAATGGAACAACGAATCAAGAAATTGCTTTCTGCCGTGATTCATCCCGAAAGCGGCAGCAATATCGTGGAGAGCGGCATCGTCGACGCCGTTACGGCCGACGACGGGAAAATCACGCTCTCGCTCGCTTTCTCTAAGGCCCGCGACCCGTTCGCGACCAAAATCAAACAACAGGCGCAGTCGATTCTCGAAGGCGAATTCCCCTCTCACCGCATCACCGTGGTGATACGCGAGGCGGCACCGCGCGCTCCGCAGCCCGAGAAGCGGACGACGACGGGCGGCATCGCCCACGTCATCGCCGTGGCTTCGGGCAAGGGAGGCGTCGGCAAGTCGACCGTCACGGCCAATCTGGCCGTAGCCCTGCGCGACCGCGGCTTCCGCGTCGGCATTCTCGACGCCGACATCTACGGGCCGTCGCAACCCAAGATGTTCGGTGTCGAAGGTTACGTTCCCGATGCCGTTGAGCGCGACGGCGAGACGCTCATCGTCCCGGCCGAAAGCATGGGTATAAAACTCATGTCGATCGGCTTCTTCATCCAACCTACCGACGCGCTCATGTGGCGCGGCGCGATGGCGACGAACGCCCTTAAACAGATGATACACCAGACGGAGTGGGGGACTATCGACTTCCTTCTTGCGGACCTGCCTCCCGGCACGGGCGACGTGCACCTGTCGATAATCTCGGAGTTGAAACTCTCGGCGGCGGTCATAGTGTCGACCCCGCAGCAGGTGGCCGTGGCCGATGTCGTGCGCGGTGTGGAGATGTTCCGCCACCAGCAGGTGGGAGTGCCCGTGGCAGGCATTGTCGAAAACATGGCGTGGTTCACGCCCGAGGAGCTGCCCGACAACCGCTACTACATATTCGGCCGCGGCGGAGCACGCCGATACGCCGAAGAAAACGGCATCGAGCTGCTCGGCGAAATACCTATCGTACAGTCGATTATGGAGTGTTCCGACAATGGCCGTCCGGCATCGGCAATCGACGAACGCGTCGCGGAGCACTATCGTGCGATTGCCGATAAAGTTGTTGAAAAGGTCGTAAAAGGGTGTTGAGAACACGACGAAAAGTTGTAGAAAACTATTGACATATCCACACCTCCGAAATTTGGAAATGGACGAAAAACGTACATACGGCGAACGGAAAGAAAAAGCAAAAAAAGTTTTTATATTTTTGTTACGCCGATTTCGACCCGTTTCGACGGACGGATGTTCACAAAAAACGACTGTCGATATGTTCAAACCGTTATCAACAGCTGTTGACAACACATACGATACCGCTGAAACGAAACGTTTTACGCATGTTGAAAATAAAAAGACGGAATACCGGCTGTCGATAAGATTTCCATACCGAATGTTATCGACACTATGAACAGCTATTATTCTTATTCTTTTTATTATTAAATATTAATTGAATTTAAATAAAAGAAGAAAAAAGATGGTCGACAACTCTCGATTGATCGAGCGTATCGCCGAACTCAAACGCGAACGCAATGCAGTAATTCTGGCGCACTACTATACCACGCCCGAGGTACAGGCGGCAGCCGACTTCCTCGGCGACTCGCTGGCTCTCTCGATCAAGGCGCAGTCGGTCGACGCCGACGTGATTCTCTTCGCCGGCGTGCACTTCATGGCCGAAACGGCCAAGGTGCTCTGTCCCGACAAGCGGGTGCTCATTCCGTGTCCCGAGGCCGGATGCTCGCTGGCCGAGTCGTGCTCCGCCGCCGACTTCGCGGAATTCAAGAAACGATACCCCGGCCACACGGTCGTGTCGTATGTCAATACGTCGGTCGGGGTGAAGGCCCTTACCGATGTCTGCTGCACCTCGTCGAACGCACTGAAAGTGGTGGAGTCGATACCTGCCGACCGGCCGGTGATATTCGCTCCCGACCGCAATCTCGGTTCCTATATCCAGCGTCTGACCGGCCGCGAGAACATGGTTCTGTGGGACGGTGCGTGCCATGTGCACGAGGAGTTTTCGTTGGAGCGGATTCTCGACTTGAAGCGCGAGCACCCCGAGGCGCGCATCGTCGTGCACCCCGAGTGCAAGGCCTACATCGTGGAGGCGGCCGATTTCGTCGGCTCCACGGCGGCTATTCTCGACTACTGCGGGGAGTCGGAGGCCCGGGAGTTCATCGTCGTGACCGAGCCCGGCATTCTCGCCGAGATGCGCCGCCGCTATCCCGGCAAGGTGTTCATTCCTGCTCCTGCGTCCGATTCGACGTGCGCCTGCAACGATTGCCGCTACATGAAGATGGTGACGCTCGAAAACATCGTCTCGACGCTCGAAAACATGTCTCCCGAGATCGAAATCGAGGAGTCGGTGCGTCGCGCCGCCGAGCGTTCGATACTCAACATGATAGCCATAAAGTAGCCTGCGCATGGAACGGACTTCGACTCTCGACGATACGCTGTCGATGCTGCGCGCCGCCGCCAGCGACGAGTTCCGCACCGGCATGACCCGCTTCGGCATCGCCGTAGACCGGGCTCTCGGCGTGCACATACCCGAGGTGCGCGCCATCGCGAAGCGTATCGGCACGAATCACCGGCTGGCTATGGAGCTCTTCGACTCGGGAGTGCACGAGGCGCAGATTCTGGCCTCGATCGTCGCCGACCGGCGGCTTTTCACGCCTGAGGATATGGATTGCTGGGTGGCGGACTTCGACTCGTGGGACGTGTGCGACCAGTGCTGCATGAATCTTTTCCGGCGGCTGCCCTTCGCCTATGAGAAGGTGCGCTTCTACGCCGCCGCGGAGCGGGAGTTCACGCGTCGGGCCGGCTTCGCTCTTCTGGCTACGCTGGCCGTCGGCGACAAGAGCGCTTCCGACGATGTTTTCCGCGATTTTCTGCCTTTGACGGAGGAGTACTCCGTCGACCCGCGTCCGTCGATACGCAAGGCCGTAAACTGGGCTCTGCGCCAAATCGGCAAGCGCAACTCCCGATTGCATCCCGCGGCGTTGGCCGCCGCGGAGAGAATCGCGGCCTCCGGGACGGCGTCGGCGAGATGGATAGGGCGCGACGCTGTGCGCGAGCTGCGTTCCGAGGGTGTATTGCGCAGATTGGGAATAGACGGATTATGAAGGATTGTCTCGATTGGTGGTGGAAGTGCGTCGGACGGCACTTTTGCGATTTTCGAACGCGTGCGCGCCGGCGCGAGTTCTGGTGCTTCGTGTTTGTCGATGCGCTGCTGTTCGCTGTGGCGTGGATTGCCGATATTGCGGTCGGCTCCTCGTTCGACTTCGCGAGATTCGAAACCTTCGGCCTGGGGTGGATTACGACGCTGTTCGCTGCGGTTATGGCTGTTCCTTTCTGCGCCGCAGCGTTCCGCCGCATGCACGATACGGGGCGCAGCGGCGGCAAATTCGTGACCGTGTGCGTGTTGCTCGCCGCCGTCTCGACGTTCGCAGTGTTCGTCCCCGTGCAGGCGTTTCTGGCTCGCAAGGTGATGCTTTCGGCGCTGCTGTACTTCGTGTCGGGTGTGTTCATCGTTATGTTGATAACTCTGCAAACCGTTCGTTTCTGCCGCAATTCGCAACCGGGGTTCAATCGCTACGGCCTGAACCCCAAGGGCGACAAGCGGCCCTACGAGTGGATGTGACCGCCGCACGCGACCATGCGAACCTCCCGAACCGTGAACAGAGCCGCACCGCTGTCGCTCGGCACCGACCCGCTGCCGACGCTTCTGCTTCGGTACGCCGTTCCGGCCATAATAGCCACGACCTCGTCGTCGCTCTACAACATCGTCGACAGCATATTCATCGGCCGCGGCGTCGGCCCTCTGGCCATCTCGGGGCTGGCCCTTACCATGCCGCTGATGAACATCGCGTCGGCCTTCGGCTCGATGGTCGGCATAGGTTCGGCGGCGATAATATCCATACGTCTCGGGCAGGGCGACCGCCGGGCCGCCGAGCAGACGCTTGGCAACGCGGTGCTGCTCAGTGCGGCGATAAGTCTTGCGCTCTCGCTGCTCGGGCTCGTGTTTCTGGACGACATACTTCGTCTGTTCGGTGCGAGCGCCCGAACGATAGGCTATTCGCGCGATTTCATGCAGGTGATTCTTGCGGGAAACATCGTGACGAACATGTTCCTGAGCCTTAACGAGGTGCTGCGTGCGTCGGGCAGCCCTCGGAAGTCGATGGCCGTAATGCTCTCGGCCGTGGCGATGAACACGGCGCTCAACCCTCTCTTCATCTTCGTGTTCGGCTGGGGCGTCAGGGGGTCGGCGTTCGCGACGGTCGTCTCGCAGGTTGCGGCGCTCGCGATTCTGCTGCGCCATTTCTCGGACGGGGAGAGTTTCCTGCACTTCCGCTGCCGCATTTTCCGTCTTCGCCGCCGCATCGCGGGCTCGATAGTCTCGATAGGTCTCGCTCCGTTTCTGGTGCATCTGTGCGCTTCGGTGGTCGTGATATTCGTGAACAAGGCGCTGCAACACCACGGCGGCGACATACATATCGGGGCCTACGGCGTCATCAACCGCATCGTCATGCTATTTCTGATGGTGGTCTCGGGGCTCAATCAGGGCATGCAGCCGATTGTCGGGTACAACTACGGCGCACGTCGGTACGACCGTGTCATACGCGCTCTGAAAATTACCGCTGCGTGCGCCGTATGCGTGACCTCTGCCGGTTTTCTCGTCAGCCGTCTGTGGCCGCGCGAGGCTGCCGGGCTCTTCGTCGGGGCCGATGCTGGCGCAGACGCCGCACAGCTCGTCGCCGCCGTGGAGCACGGAATACGCAGCGTGCTGCCGATGTTCCCGAGAGTGGGATGCCAAATCGTACCTGGCCACTTCTTCCAATACATCGGCACGCCGCGCAAGGCGATTTTCCTCTCGATGACCCGTCAGATGATTCTGCTCGTGCCGCTGCTCATACTGCTGCCGCCGCACTTCGGCACCGACGGCGTGTGGTACGCCATGCCGATAGCCGACACCTCGGCATCGGTTCTGGCTGCGGTGCTTCTCTTCTTGCAGCTGCGGCGCATGCGCCGCAACCCCGACGCCGAAAAGGTGCTCTGAGACCCTTTTTTCTCCGCACGGCGACGGTTTTGCACAATAATTCGTATATTTGCTACCGGCGGCGGCAGGAGCATGCGGCACGACCGATGCAATAAACGCCCGCCGTCCGCGTTAGGTTATATGCTTATGGATACTTCCCGTTACGAAACATTTTTCGAGACCGTCCGCGACACCTTTTCGCAGAAGACCTTCGATGCGGTCGTCCGCGCGACGGAGTATGCCGCCGACCGTCTCGACGGCCGTACGCGCTACGACGGCTCGCCGCTGTTGGACCACGGTGTGGGCGTGGCGCGCATCGTCATCACCGAAATAGGCCTGGGACGCAACTCCTCGACCGCCGCGATACTCCACGACGTGGTGCGCATCTGGCACAAGGAGCGCACCGAGGAGGAGTTTCTCGCCCTTACCGACCGGATACGCGCCGAGTTCGGCGAGGAGGTCGTCGGCATAGCCGTGGGGCTCTGCAACATCGGCGACATCAAGCTCAAAGTGTCGAAGGAGCAGGCGTCGGACTTCCGCGACATGATAGTCTCCTACTCCGAAGACCCGCGCGTGATACTCATCAAGCTGGCCGACCGTCTGGAAGTGATGCGCAGCCTTTCTATTTTCCCGCGCGAGAAGTGGGACAAGAAGAGCTGGGAGTCGCTCAATCTGTATGCGCAGATAGCCCACAAGCTGGGACTCTACGCCATAAAGAGCGAATTGGAGGACATAGCGCTCAAATATCTCGAACCGCAGGACTACGACCACATTACGGGCAAGCTCTCGGAGACCGAGACCGAGCGCCGGGAGTTCATCGCGCGGTTCGTCCGCCCCATAGAGGAGGGGCTGCGCCGAAACGGCATCAGATACCACATCAAGAGCCGCACGAAATCCATATTTTCGATATGGACCAAGATGCGCAAGCAGCGCGTGCCGTTCGAGGGCGTGTACGACATATTCGCCATACGCATCATCATCGACTGCCCGCGCGAGATGGAGAAGCAGCAGTGCTGGATGACCTACTCGCTCATCAGCGACATCTACACGCCCAATCCCGAGCGCATGCGCGACTGGATAACCATCCCCAAGTCCAACGGCTACGAGTCGCTCCACACCACCGTCATGGCAGGCGGCGGCCGCTGGGTCGAGATACAGATACGCACCGAGCGCATGGACGAGGTCGCCGAGCGCGGTATCGCGGCGCACTGGCGCTACAAGGGTGTCAATCAGGGTGCGCAGACCTCGGAGATGTGGCTCAGCCGCCTGCGCGAGCTCATGGAGGATACGACGCACTCGCTCGCCAAGCGTTTCGACGCCCGGCCTGCGACCAGCGAGATATTCGTCTTCACGCCGAACGGCGACATTCGCAAGCTGCCCGAGGGGGCTTCGGTGCTCGACTTCGCGTTCGATATCCACACCAAACTCGGAACGATATGCGTCGGCGCGAAGGTCAACAACCGCGCCGTGCCGATAAAGGAGGTGCTGCGCAACGGCGACATCGTGGAGATTCTCACGCAGAAGAACCAGACCCCGAAGGCCGACTGGCTCAACATAGCCGTCACCTCCAAGGCCCGCACCCGAATACGCTCCTTCCTGCGCGAGGAGCGTGCCAAGAACGCGCGCATGGGCCGCGAGGAGTTCGAGCGCAAGTTGAAGAACTGGAAGCTCGAAATCTCGATAGACGAGGCTGTGGCGTATCTCTGCAAGCATTTCAAGCTGCGCACGGGAACCGAGCTCTACGAGTGCATCGCCTCGCAGAAAATCGAGATAGGCTCCACGAAGGAGATTCTGCTGCGCTGGCTCTCGGGCGAGGCCGAGGAGGAGCGCCGGCAGGCGGCGGCCGAAATCGAGCGCCGCAAGGCCGAGCAGAGCGAGAACCGCCCGCAGAAGAGGAGTACGACCGATGCGCTGGTCATCGACGACGCGATAAACAAAATCGAGTACAAGCTCGCCAAGTGCTGCAACCCCATAAACGGCGACGACGTCTTCGGCTTCATCACCATAAACTCGGGCGTGACCATTCACCGCAACGACTGCCCCAACGCACAGCGTCTGCGCGAGAACTACCCCTACCGAATAATCGAAGCCCGCTGGCGTTCGCAGGCCGAAGGGGCGTTTCGCGCGTCGATTACCGTCGTGGCGCAGGACATGCCCGGCATAGCCATACAGGTCGCCGAGGTCATCAGCCGCGAGCTGAAACTCAACATGCGCTCGATAGCCTTCTCCTCGCGCGGCGACGGTACGGTGCGCGGCACGGTGGTGGTCGAGGTGCCGGGCACGGGAATGGTCGACACGCTCGTGCACTCGGTGATGAAGGTCAAGGGCGTAATCAAGGCATTCAGAAGCTGACAGCGGAGTTCGCGGCCGGCTGTGTGGTCTCCCATCCGCCGCCGATACTTGCCGGCAGCCGCGATGCGTCGTACGTGGGCGAAAAAAAAGACGGAGCTGCTCCCCGCATGGGGAATAGCTCCGTCTCGACTCTTCCGGCGCCGAAGTGTTACTTCGCAGCCTTGACGAAGTCGCCGTCCTTGTCGAACGAGAGAACGGTGCCGTTGGAGAGTTTGGCATCGTAGCCGTCGGCCGTGGTCTTCAACATCACGATTTTCTGGTTCGAATATTTGCTGCCTACGTAGGATTTGAGCTTCGACGGAATGGCTCCGTAGGGAACCTGGCCCGACTCCATGACTATTTCGGCCCAGTCGCCGCTGCCGCCCGAGAACGAGATGCGGTTGCCGCTGTTGAAGTAGACCGTGTACTTGTCCCACGACGAGTCGCGATCCATCTCGACCGCCTTGACGGTCTCGTTGGGGAAGTTCTTCTGTACGAACTCCTGCGAATTGCGGGGAAGTTTGTCGAATGCTACCTTCTGAGGTGCGGCGCTCACGGCAACGGCTGCCGCAGCAAAGATTAAAGTGAACAAAAATCTTTTCATACGTGTAAATTTTAGTTTGAAACAACACGCCGAACAGTGCAAAAGGTATTCCATTCCGTCGCGATGCCGAAAAAAAACGGCACGGCGCGCATCGTCTGTTCCCGCCGCGGATCGGCATGCGGGAGGCTGTGACCTCTCGGTTTTCACCGCCTTGCGCGTCGCGATGCGGCTCGCGGTTAGTCCCGTTGCGAATATTGAGATGAATATCCGAATCTGAACGCGGCTGTTCGCCTGACGCTCCGACCGAGGAGGCGCCGCTTCGGGACGGTGCGCATGCAACCGGTAAGCGCTGCTTCGGACACCGTATGGATGCGCCGAGGGGGACTCCGTAAAGAGTCCCCCTCGAACCATTTAATCCTTTAACTAAAACCATCGCTTGGCCGGCTGACATTTCCCCGAATCAGCCAAACAGAATCCCCATCTGCATTGTTTTACGGCTCGGCGTCGGTACAAAAGTAGTTCAATCGGCCGAGTCGGACATGGAAAAATTGTCGTTCGTCGTGGATTTTCCGTCCGAAACGGCTTTCGATGATGAATTTTAGTCTGTTACAGCCCGAATTCGCGGCGTATGTCGTCTACGGCGTCGAGCTTCTCCCAGCCGAAGAATTCGATTTCGCGCTCGGTCGGTGCGCCGTTCTCCCACACCTTTTCGATGCGGGTGTAGGGACGGTTGCCGAAGTGGCCGTAGGATGCCGTCGCCTCGAATATCGGGTTTTTCAGCCCGAAGCGGCGGACGATTGCCGCGGGTCGCAGGTCGAACAGACGTCCGATGTGTTCGGCGATTTCGCCGTCGGTCATTCCCTCCAACGCCGCGGGGCGTTTCGAGCCGTAGGTGTCGACATATATCGACAGCGGCTGTGCGATGCCGATTGCGTAGGACAGTTCGACGAGAACCTGCTCCGCGACACCTGCCGCAACCATGTTCTTGGCGATGTGGCGCGCTGCGTATGCCGCCGAGCGGTCGACCTTCGACGAGTCCTTGCCCGAGAATGCGCCGCCGCCGTGTGCGCCGCGGCCTCCGTAGGTGTCGACGATGATTTTGCGGCCCGTGAGACCCGTATCTCCGTGCGGGCCGCCGATTACGAACTTGCCCGTGGGGTTGACATGCAGGATGTAGTCGTCGCCGATGAGCTCCGACAGCTTGTCGCCGGCACGTTCCAGGCGTGCCTTGACGCGCGGGATTAGAATCGTGCGCACGTCGTCGCGGATGCGCTGCTGCATCTGCTCCTCGGCCTGCTTGGCCGTGCGTCCCTCGCCGGGGAGGATGAATTCGTCGTGCTGCGTCGAGACGACGATGGTGTGCACGCGCTCGGGGCGGCCGGTCTCGGAGTCGTACTCGATTGTCACCTGGCTCTTCGAGTCGGGGCGCAGGTAGGTCATCGACTCGCCCTCGCGGCGGATGACGGCCAGCTCTTTGAGTATGACGTGCGAGAGGATGAGCGTAGCGGGCATGTACTCGCGCGTCTCGTTGCAGGCGTAGCCGAACATGATTCCCTGGTCGCCGGCACCCTGCTCGTCGGCCTCTTCGCGGCAGACGCCCTGATTGATGTCGGACGACTGCTCGTGAATCGCCGAGAGGATGCCGCACGATGCGGCGTCGAACTGATACTCGCTGCGGTTGTAGCCGATGCGGTCGATGACGCGTCGCGCGACGCCCTGCACATCGACGTAGGCGTTCGAGCGCACCTCGCCGGCTACGACCACCAGACCCGTCGTGCAGAGGGTCTCGCAGGCTACTTTCGATTCGGGGTCATGACGCAGGAATTCGTCGAGTACGGCGTCGGAAATCTGGTCCGACACTTTGTCGGGATGTCCCTCCGATACGGACTCCGACGTAAATAAGAATTTTCCCATAGTTACATTTAAGGTGGGTCTTCATGTCCGTCCGCCGGCCGTGCGCGCCGGTCTTGCCGCCGACACCTGCCGCCGCCGATGAACATCGGCCCGAGTTAAAAATTAAACGTACAGGGAAAGGGATTGGCTGTATTGGGAATAAAAAAAGCTGTTTTAGCGATTTTTTATTGTGGTTTGCAATCAGTCAAATCTTTCCACATTGTCCCGATTTCGAAATCGGGAGTGCAAAGATACGACATTATATCGGATTTGCAAAATTATTCGTCGCTGCCGGCTGCCGAAACGGCAGCGAAAAAGCCGGCGAATCCCCGCGGACGAGGAGTCGCCGGCTCGGTGCCGTCGGTCGACGACGTGCGTCAGTCGTCGATGTCGGTTATGTTGAACTGCATGTCGAACGTTATGTCCATGCCGTTCGAGAGCTCTACCTCGTAGTCGTGGCGTCCGCGGTCTATCTGCACGATTTTGGCGGTCGGGTAGCGCGATGCCACGGCGTCGGCTATCTGCTGCGGGACGATCGACTCGGGAACGGACGAGTACTTGCTCTTTATCTCCGTCCACTCGCCGTTGCCGGCGAACTCCATTTTGGTGCCGCTCGACAGAAGCACGTTGTACTCCGTGTCGAATATTCCGCGGTCGACCTTGGCGAATGCGATTTTGTCGCCCGGGAAGTGCTTGGCGACGAACTCCCGGATGCTCTGCGGCAGCTTTTCGGCGTCGATGGGTGCGTCGGGTGCGGCGAAGGCGCCCGCGATGCCGGCCGCCAGCAGCGCAATTGCCGTAATGATAATCTTTTTCATAACTTTTTCAGGTGTTTAAATAATTCAACGTCGAAGCAAATATACAAAATCCGGGCCCGATTTCCTCGCGGCGGCCGAATTTTCGTTCGCCGTCCGTCGACGGCATGCCGTCGCGGCCGCATATTATTTTCCGCAGACGGGGAATATTCCGTATTTTTTCGTAATTTTGCACGATTATGAAGTTTACTTTGCAACATAAGGACCCCTCGTGCGCAGCGCGCGCGGGAGAACTCGTCACCGACCACGGCACGATTCGCACCCCGATATTCATGCCCGTGGGCACGGCGGCCACGGTCAAGGGCATATTCCACCGCGACGTTCGCGACGAGGCGCATGCCCAGATAATACTCGCCAACACCTACCATCTCTACCTCCGTCCCGGCATGGATATCATCGAACGCGCCGGCGGCGTGCACCGCTTCTCGACGTGGGAGGGTCCGATGCTCACCGACAGCGGCGGATTCCAGGTCTTCTCGCTGGCCGACTGCCGCAAACTCACGGAGGAGGGATGCCACTTCCGTTCGCATATCGACGGTTCGAAACATCTGTTCACGCCCGAAAGCGTCATCGACACCGAGCGCACCATAGGCGCCGACATCATGATGGCCTTCGACGAGTGCCCCCCGGGCGACGCTCCGCGCGACTATGCCGCCAAGTCGCTGGCGCTTACCGAGCGCTGGCTCGACCGCTGCTTCAACCGCTATGCGCAGACGCAGCCCAAATACGGGCACTATCAGGCGCTGTTCCCGATAGTCCAGGGCTGCACCTATCCCGACCTGCGCGTCCGCGCCGCCGAGAATGTACGGCAGTACGATGCCGACGGATACGCCATAGGCGGTCTTGCCGTTGGCGAGCCGACCGAGACCATGTACGAGATGATAGAGGTGGTGAACGCCGTACTGCCCGAAGACCGTCCGCGCTACCTGATGGGTGTCGGCACTCCGGCCAACATTCTGGAAGGCATAGCCCGCGGCGTTGACATGTTCGACTGCGTGATGCCCACGCGCAACGGCCGCAACGGCCAGCTATTCACGTGGGAGGGCACTATCAACATCCGCAACAAGAAGTGGGAGGACGACTTCTCGCCCATCGACCCCGAGGGCACGGCGTTCGTCGACACGCTCTACTCCAAGGCCTACCTCCACCATCTGGTGGCGGCGCAGGAGATGCTTGCGGCGCAGATAGCCTCGCTGCACAACATCGGGTTCTACCTGCGTCTGGTGGCCGCCGCACGCGAGCATATCATCGCGGGCGACTTCGCTGCGTGGAAGGATGCCGCGGTGGCGAAACTGAGCCGCAGGCTTTGAAAATTCAGAATTCAGAATCGAGAGTTCTGAATAGGGATGTTTCGCCTGCGGTCGGGCATGACAGACCGAAGAGTCGATGTTGAAAGTCATTCCGAACCGACGCTCGAAGCACTGGCTGAGGCTGCTTGCAGACTGTGCCGAGCAAAGGAGGGTGAAGACGAAGTGAAGAGTCTGAAAAAACACAGGAATCCGAAAATTACCGATTACTCATTGCTAATTACCGATTGATTATGAAACTCCGCTGGCCCGGCATAAAGATTCTCGACCGATACATCATCGGCAAGTTCCTCGGCACGTATGTGTTCGCCATCGCGATGATTATCGTGGTGGTGGTCATATTCGACTACGTGGAGAAAATCGACGACTTCACCGAGACCAAAGCCACGGTGAAGGAGGTGCTGCTGGACTACTACATCAACTTCATACCGTTCTTCATCAACCAGTTCAGCGGTCTGTTCACCTTCATCGCCTGCATCTTCTTCACCTCGAAGATGGCCTACCAGACCGAAATCGTGGCCATGCTCTCGGGCGGCATGAGCTTCCGCCGTCTGATGTGGCCATACTTCCTGAGCGCTTTGATAATCTCGGGCGTGTCGCTCTCCATGTCGCTGTGGGTCATCCCCGTGGCGCAGCGCAGCCGCGTCGAGTTCGAGAGCCATCATATCCGCCGCCGCATCCGCGACGCCAAGTTCGACACCCACATCTACCGCCAGATAGAGCCCGGCACGTTCGCCTACATCCGTGGCTTCAACGGAAAGTCCAACAGCGCCTCGTTCTTCGCCATGGAGGAGTATGCCGACGGCACGATGATACGTTCGCTCGAAGCCTCCGACGCCAAGTTCGACCCCGAGACCAAGCGCTGGTCGGCATCGCGCTACACGCGCCGCTCCTACGATTCGCTCGGCATGGAGCAGTTCTCGCAGCACCGCAATCTCGACACGCTCATCAACCTCGAAGTGGCCGAAATAGGCCAGATAAGCGAGCTTATCAAGACCTTGAAGATAGGCGAGCTGTCGCAGTTCCTCGACCAGCAGCGCGCCAAGGGCTCCGACTCGGTGAACATCATCGAGGTCGAGAAGCATTCGCGCTATTCGTACCCTTTGGGCACGTTCGTGCTCACGCTCATCGGCGTGTCGCTCTCCTCGCGCAAGGTGCGCGGAGGCACGGGTCTGCACATCGGCATCGGCACGGGTCTCTGCTTCTCCTACATCATGGTCAACCGCTTCGCCGAGGAGTTCGCCAAGAGCGGAGGCGTTCCGCCCGGCATTGCCGTGTGGATGCCCAACATAATCTATCTGGGCATAGCCGTTTATCTCTACCGTAAAGCTCCCAAGTGATATGTCAGTGGAAATCATAGCCGAAAAGGTGCGCCGAACGGAGCGCATCTCCCCCGACGAGGCCCGCGAGTTGTGGAACGCCCCGCTGTGGCTTCTCGCGTCGCTCGCCGACGGCGCTAAACGCCGCGTGAGCGGCGAGCGGGTCTACTACAACCGCAACTTCCATATCGAGCCGACGAACCTCTGCGTCTTCAACTGCCGTTTCTGCTCCTACCGCCGGCCGCCGGGCGACCCCGAGGCGTGGGACATGACCATGGACGAGGTCGAGGCCATGGCCCGCGAACGCGCCGGCCGTGGCGTCACGGAGGTGCATATCGTGGGCGGCGTACACCCGCACCACGGGCTGGACTACTACATCGAGATGATTCGCCGCGTGAAGGCCGCGCTGCCCGATGCGGCCGTCAAGGCGTTCACGGCCGTGGAACTCGCCTACATGATACGCAATGCGGGTCTGGACATCGGCGAGGGGCTGCGCCGTCTGAAAGAGGCCGGCATGGACGCCATTCCGGGCGGCGGAGCCGAGATTTTCGACGAGCGCCTGCGTGCCGAGATATGCCCCGAGAAGGGTTCGACGGCCGAGTGGTTCGCCGTGCACGACGCCGCGCACCGGCTCGGCATTCCGACCAATGCGACCATTCTCTACGGCCACGTCGAGACGCTCGACCACCGCATCGACCACCTCGACCGCCTGCGCCGCCAGCAGGATGCGACTGGCGGATTCAACGCCTTCATCCCGCTCAAATACCGCAATTCAGGCAACAGCATGTCTGCCGTCGGCGAGGTGTCGGTCATCGAGGATTTGCGCATGTTGGCCATGAGCCGCATATATCTCGACAACATACCCCACATAAAGGCCTATTGGGTCATGTACGGCAAGCAGACCGCCGAGCTCGCGCTTGCGTTCGGCGCCGACGATTTGGACGGCACCATAGACGACTCGACCCGAATATACTCCATGGCGGGCGCCGACGACCGCCGTCCGTCGATGAGCGTCGACGAAATCCGCCGCATGGCCGCCCGCGCCGGAATGCGCGCCGTCGAGCGCGACACGTTCTACAACGAAATCGAAACAGCACTATGAAACAGACAGCAAACAACGACAAGGGCATCGTCGCCCGCTGCAAACGCCATCCGATACTCTTCAACCTCGCTCTGATAGCGCTGGCCGTGCTGACGCTGGCCCTGGTCGCGCATCTGGTCATGCAGGTCGCCACGCGCCACGGGTCGCGCAACGAAGTGCCCGACTTCACGGGAATACGTCTGGCCGACGCCGAGCGTCTGGCTTCGGGCCGCGGACTGAGGCTCCGCATCAACGACTCGCTCTTCGTTGCGAGCTACGACGGCGGCATAGTCCTCGATCAGCTGCCCGAAGCCGGAACGACCGTCAAGGACGGCCGCACGGTCTACATCACCATCAACGCCTTCGGACAGAAGATGGTCGACGTGCCCTACGTCGCCGGACGTTCGCTCCGTCAGGCCAAGAACATGCTCGAAATCGCGGGTCTGGGCATCGAACGGCTCGTCTACCGCTCCGACATGGCGACCAACTACGTGCAGGAGCAGTGGTACGACGGCCGCCGCATGGACAAGGACGCGCGCGTGCAGGCGCCGATGGGTTCCGGCGTCACGCTCTACGTCGGAGCCGAGGCCGGAAGCGCCACGGTCGTGCCGAAGGTCGTCGGGCTCACGTTGCAGGCGGCCAAAAGCCGTCTGTGGGAGTCGGGTCTCAACGTCGGCCGCGTGGAGTACGACAACGATGTGAACCGCCTGAACCGCGACGAGGCGACTGTCTATGCGCAGGGCGTGGGTGCCGGAATCCGGGCGACGCTCGGCGGCGAGGTGTCGCTGCGTCTGACGCTCGACACGGAGCGCGTGGCGAGTGCGAGCACTGCGGCCGACAAGGCCCTTCTGAATATTCTCGAACAGCGTCGCGCCGAGGAGGGTGACACCGCAGCCGGACTTTCGGACGACGATACAAACATCGACTGACCGTGAACGACGAGCGTTTCGACATAGAGCGGCCCGATATGGCCGCCGAGCCTGCCGACGAGGAGCAGGACGAGCTCTACGAGCACTTCTCGATAGTGGCGGACAAGGGGCAGAGCCCTCTGCGGCTGGACAAGTACCTCACCTGCCGCATGGAGCACTGTTCGCGCAACCGCATACAGACCGCGGCCGACGAGGGCAACATCCTCGTCAACGGCACGCCGGCCAAGGCGAGCTACAAGGTCAAGCCGCTGGACCGCATCTCGATAGTGATGCCCTATCCGCGGCGCGAGGTGGAAATCATCGCGCAGGACATACCGCTCGACATACTCTACGAGGACGACGACCTGCTGATAGTGAACAAGGCGGCGGGCATGGTCGTGCATCCGGGCCACGGCAACTACGACGGCACGCTGGTCAACGCCCTGACGTGGCATCTGCGCAACCTGCCGCTATTTCAGGACGGCGACATGCGCGCGGGGCTGGTGCACCGCATCGACAAGGACACGTCGGGCATTCTCGTGGTGGCCAAGAACGAGCACGCCCATGCACGGCTGGCCAAACAGTTCTTCGACCACTCGATAACGCGCCGCTACGTGGCTCTGGTGTGGGGCAATTTCGACGAGGACGAGGGAACGATAACGGGCAACATAGGCCGTTCGCCCAAGGATAGACTCCAAATGTGCGTCTTCCCCGACGGGTCGGACGGCAAGCATGCCGTGACGCACTGGCGCGTGCTGAAACGCTACGGCTACGTGACGCTCGTGGAGTGCCGGCTCGAAACGGGCCGCACGCACCAGATACGCGTGCACATGCAGTGGACGGGCCACCCTCTGTTCGGCGATGCGCGCTACGGCGGCGACCGCATACTGAAAGGCACGACCTTCGCCAAGTACCGGCAGTTCATCGAGAACTGCTTCGCCGCGATGCCGCGGCAGGCGCTCCATGCCAAGTGTCTGGGATTCATACACCCCACCACGCGGCAGGAGGTCTTCTTCGACTCGCCGCTGCCCGACGACTTCCGCACGGTAATCGAGCGGTGGGACAAGTACGCCGAGAGCTCAATTAGAAATGAGTAATTGGCAATGAGCAATCGAGGTGCTCGCGACGGCAAGGCACTACTGTTTGAATTCTGAATTTTGAATTTGAAAAATATGGCTGAGGATATCGAATTCGACCCGGTAACGGATGAAGAGCTCAGGCGCGAGCGAGAGGAGCGCGAGCTGGCGCGGCGCATACGCCGCGAGGTGCGCCGTGTGAACTCGGGAGAGGCCGACGACGACATCCGCGAGGACGAAGAGGCCGAGCGCGAGGAGCTTGTTCGCGAGCAGGAGAAGGCTGCCCGCGAGAAGCGCCGGCAGTCCAGCTGGCTGTGGCTCGTGATGTCGGGAACGATTGTTCTGCGCAGCGGCGTGGGCGAGTACTACCGCTATGCGATATGTATAGCCGCGATGTTTCTGCTGTCGATATTCTCGATATTCAACGCGCTGCGTCTCGACATGCGCTTCACCCGCACCGAACGCGAAACGCAGCTGCTGCGCGAGCGTTCGATACGTCTTCAAGAGCGGCGCTACCAGCGGACGACCCATTCGGCCGTTGTCGAGGCGCTGCGGGCGCGGGGCATCGACCTCTACGAACCGCTGACGGAGACGGAAATCATTGAATAATTTTTAAGTTCGACATGGAGGAACAGGACAGACCGAGGATAAAGGAGGAGATTCACACTCGTGTGAAGTGGCTCTACGTGGCATTTTTCTGCGTGGGACTGCTCCTCACGGGGCGTCTGGTTCACGTCATGTTTTTCAGCCGCGAGATTGCCGACAATGCCGAGCGTCTCCATGCCCGCATATTCCAGAAGTGGGAGATTCCCGCCATGCGCGGCAGCATCCTCTCTCGCGACGGCGAGCCTTTGGCCACGTCGATGTTCCGCTATCAGGTGGAGATGGACTTCGCCAGCCGGGGCTTCGACTCGCTGAAACTCTACACCGAGCAGGCCGATTCGCTGGCCAAGCACCTCGCGCTCTTCTTCCGCGACCGCACGGCCCGGCAGTACCGCGACTTCCTGCTCTCGGAGCATCGCAAGCGCTACCGCACGGTATACCGCCGCGACACGCAGGAGCTGCGTTCCGACGGCTGGTTCGGCCGCATCGTCGACCGTATGCGCGGCGAGGAGTACGTCACCCGCAAGCTCTACGACACGATTCGCGATTCGACGCTCGTTCCGCTGTTTCCCCGCCGGGTCGACTACTACGAGTGGCAGGAGCTGTCGAAATACCCGATTCTCAACAACAATCTCGGCATCTGCTACCGTCTCGACCGTCAGGACCAGCGCATCTATCCTCAGGGCGAGCTTGCGCGTCGCACCATTGGCAAGTCGGACGACCGCGGCCGTCAGTACGGAATCGAGGATGTCTGCCGCGAGCAGCTCGCCGGCCGCAACGGCAGGGTCGAGCGGCAGCGTATCGCCCGCGGATTTTACAGCCGCGTGGCCGGCGGCGACGTAGCGCCCGAAGACGGTGTGGACGTGGTGACGACCATCGACCTCGATTTGCAGGACGTCGCCGACAAGGCTCTGCGGCAGCAGCTCGTGCGGCAGAACGCCATCTGGGGCACGACGATGGTCATGGAGGTTGCCACGGGCGACATTCTGGCGCTCGTGAACCTCGGACGCACCGACCGCGGCTATGTCGAGAACCGCAACTACGCCCTCGCTGCTCGCATGGAGCCCGGCTCGACATTCAAGCTCGCAGCCCTGCTGGCCCTCACGGAGGATGCCGGCAAGGATTTGTCGCTGAGCTACGATTCGGGCGACGGCCGGGTCGTTCAGGTCGGCGGCGCCAAGGTGCAGGATTCGCACTCGGGCTTCTCGGTCGTCGACCTCAAAACCGCCACCGCGCAGTCGCTCAACGTCTACTATGCCAAGGCCATATACGAGCAGTATCGCGAAAATCCGAAGCGCTACACCGACTTCCTCTCCGCGCTGCACCTCGACCGACCGATGGGTCTCGAAGAGTTCGGCGAGGCCGAGCCCGTTTTCCCGACGCCCGGTTCGGCGATATGGTACCGCAACGTGACCCTGCCCAATATGGGCTACGGCTACGGAATCGAGCTCGCTCCGATACAGACTCTCACGCTCTACAACGCTGTTGCGAACGGCGGCCGCATGGTTGCGCCGCGTCTGGTGCGCGAGCTGCGGCGCGGCCGCGAGACGGTCGAGGAGTATGCACCGCGCACGCTCGTGCGCAGCATCTGCTCCGACGAGGCGCTGCGCAAGGTTCGCGAGTGTCTGGAAGAGACTCCGCGCACGGGCACGGCTAAGGCCTATTTCAGCGATACTACGCGTTACCGTGTGGGTGCGAAGACCGGCACGGCGAAGGTCGCGCAGGGCAGCATACGCTATTCCGACGGCTACTACCTCGGATCCATGGTCGTCTACATGCCTGCCGAGAAGCCTAAATATACCGTAATGACCGCCATCTACACGCGGCGCGGCAACGGTACGACCTACTACGGTGCGGGGCTCGCCGGCCCTGTGCAGAAGCAGATTGCCGACTACATCTACAACCGCGAGCACGACTGGCACGGCCGAGTGGAGCGTTCGGGCGGCAAATACCATCCGCGGCACATCAAGAGCGGCGACGTGGCGCAGGCGCGTCGCGTGGCCGACAAGCTTTCGCCGCGCACCTCGTTCGAGAGCCGCTCGGGGTGGGGGCGCGTAGCGGTGGATTCGATGTCGAACGTGTCCATCGTCGACCTGCCGGCCGCCGCCGGTACTGTTCCCGACGTTCGCGGCATGGGGTTGAAGGAGGCGTTGTTCCTGCTCGAAAACGCGGGACTGCGCGTGTCGTTCCGCGGCAAGGGCGCCGTCGCGTCGCAGAGCATCGCTCCGGGTGCCAGGTGCCGCGGCGGCGAGAAGATAGAGATTGTTTTAAAATAAGATATTACGATGAAACTCAGCGAAATATTATCCGATTTGACCGATGCCGTGCTTCACGGAGCCGCCGATGCGGAGATTGAGAGTCTGACCTACGATTCGCGCCTCGTGCGGCGCGGCGACTGCTTCTTCGCGGTCGAGGGCGTCTGCTGCGACGGTCACGACTACATCCCGGCCGCCGTCGCCGCCGGAGCCTCGGCCGTCGTCTGCCGCCGTCTGCCCGCGGAGCTTGCGTCCGGTGCGGCCTACGTCGTCACGGACGACGTTCAGGAGGCAATGGGCCGCATGGCCTCGGCATTCTACGGCCATCCGAGCCGCGAGCTGCGGCTGGTCGGCGTTACGGGCACCAACGGCAAGACCACCACGGCGACGCTTCTCTACGACCTCTTCCGCTCGCTCGGCTACGAGGCGGGGCTGATTTCGACGGTCGTCTACCGCATCGGCGACCGCATCGCGGAGTCGACGCACACGACACCCGACGCCATACGCCTGAACGCCATGATGCGCGAGATGGCCGACTGCGGGTGCGAATACTGCTTCATGGAGGTGTCGTCGCACGCCATCGTGCAGCGTCGCATCGCAGGCCTGTACTTTGCCGGCGGTCTGTTCACCAACATCACGCACGACCACCTCGACTACCACAAGACCTTCGCCGAGTACATCCGCGCCAAGAAGCGCTTCTTCGACGACCTGCCGCGCACGGCCTTCGCGCTGACCAACATTGACGACCGCAACGGCGAGGTGATGGTGCAGAATACCCGCGCCGAGGTGCGCACGATGTCGACGCGTTCGTCGGCCGATTTCC
>CAMWIG010000013.1 GCA_947174295.1 uncultured Alistipes sp.
CGCCGTGAGGCTACGACAGACAACGACGAAATGACATTGCAAAAACATACAAACCTTAATTAAACCTAAAACCTTACAGACTATGAACGTAAACAATTTGATGGCCGAACTCGAACGCAGACACCCGGGTGAAAGCGAGTACCTGCAAGCAGTTCGCGAAGTGCTGATGACCGTTGAGGAGACTTACAACAAGCATCCCGAATTCGAGGCTAACCGCATCGCGGAGCGCATCGTGGAACCCGACCGCAGCTTCACGTTCAAGGTAACGTGGGTGGACGACCGCGGCGAGGTGCAGGTCAACACCGGCTACCGCTTCCAGTTCAACAACGCAATCGGCCCCTACAAGGGAGGTCTGCGCTTCCACCCGTCGGTGAACCCGTCGATTCTGAAATTCCTCGGCTTCGAGCAGATATTCAAGAACGCGCTGACGACGCTCCCGATGGGCGGCGCGAAGGGCGGTTCGGACTTCAACCCCAAGGGCAAGTCCGACCGTGAGGTGATGCGCTTCTGTCAGGCCTTCATGACCGAGCTGTGGCGCTACATCGGCCCCGAGACCGACGTTCCGGCAGGCGACATCGGCGTGGGCGGCCGCGAAATAGGCTATCTCTACGGCATGTACCGCAAGCTGGCTCAGGAGAACACCGGCGTGCTTACGGGCAAGGGCATGACATACGGCGGTTCGCTCATCCGTCCCGAGGCTACGGGCTTCGGCGCCGTCTACTTCCTGCGCCAGATGCTCGAAACGGCCGGCATGGACATCAAGGGCAAGGTGATAGCCGTTTCCGGCTTCGGCAACGTGGCATGGGGTGCGGCCAAGAAGGCTACCGAGCTCGGCGCCAAGGTGGTGACCATCTCGGGTCCCGACGGTTACATCTACGACCCGGCAGGTCTCGACGAGGAGAAGATAGAGTACATGCTCGAACTGCGCGCATCGAACAACGACATCGTGGCACCCTACGCCGAGAAGTTCCCCG
Organism: uncultured Alistipes sp.; assembly: GCA_947174295.1. GTDB lineage: Bacteria > Bacteroidota > Bacteroidia > Bacteroidales > Rikenellaceae > Alistipes. Next base: position 975 of record CAMWIG010000013.1, read on the forward strand.
GTTCGCAGTTCTTCCCGGGCCGCAAGCCGTGGGAGGTCAAGGTCGACATCGCCATGCCTTGCGCCACGCAGAACGAGCTGGGCGGCGAGGATGCCAAGCAGCTCATCGCCAACGGAGTGCAGATTGTAGCCGAAGTTTCGAACATGGGCTGCCGCCCCGAGGCTATCGACGCCTTCATCGAGGCTCGCATCCCCTACGGCCCGGGCAAGGCTGTCAACGCGGGCGGCGTGGCTACGTCGGGTCTCGAAATGACGCAGAACGCACAGAAGCTCAACTGGACGGCCGAGGAGGTCGATGCCAAGCTGCACCAGATTATGTCGTCGATTCACGCCGCATGTCTGGAATACGGCACCGAGGGCGACTACATCAACTACATGAAGGGCGCCAACATCGCCGGCTTCATGAAGGTCGCCAAGTCGATGGTCGAGCAGGGCATACTGTAACGGCTGACCTACATACGGCACAACCGAGCCCCCGCACGATGCGGGGGCTTTTTTCGTGCGGTGCAGAGGCCGTTCGTTGAAAAAACGGGGCGTTTGGTTGATTAAATTTTGTTTTCGCAGCAAGTCGGGTTACTTTTGCCCTGATTCGAAAGCAAATACAAAAAAACGCGATACATGAAAAAGAGAGACTACACAACCCCGACGGTCGACCTCACGGAGGTAACCGTCGAGCAGGGCTTCGCAAATTCGGTAGGCGACGCGACGTTCGAGAACGGCTACGGCGACGATTTCGAGGACACCTATGCCTTGGGCACGGGAAAGGACCTATATTATTAACGCAACATATCGAAGATAATGAAAAGATTCGCACAAATAGTATCCGCCGCCGCTCTGTTGGCGCTCGGCGGATGTTCCGACAACGCCGAGGAGACGATTCTCCCCGAAAATCCCGCACCCGGGGAGAGTGTCGAATACCGAACCTACGTCGAAATCGGCGCCGCGGCATCGGCCGAGCAGTCGGCACAGAGCCTCGAAGCCGACACCCGCGCATCCTACGACGCCGACCTCGCGGCATACTGGGAGGAGGGCGACCGAATAAATATCATCTCGGGTTACGCCGCGACACAGAGCTGGAAGGCCGGCCATCAGAACGACACCAAATATGCGGAATCCCTCGTTCTGTCGAAAGGCGCCGGCACGCCGGCCGCACGCTTCTCCGGCACGATAACGACCTACGATGCCAAGGCCGGATATTTCCACTTCGCATATCCCGCCTCGCACTCGACGATATCGACCACCACCGACAACCCGCTCGTCGGCAGCGTCACCAACTCCACGACCTGCAACATCACGATTCCTGCCGAGCAGGACGGACGATGGATGCCCTTCATGTTCGCCTCGACCGACACGCAGACCACCGTCGGCGAACTCAGCTCCATACGTTTCCAGACACTCAACGGCGCAATCGCCCTGCGCGTCTACGAGGCCGACGGCACGACGCCGAAGCAGATTCGCGCCGTGACCATCACCGCCGACACCGACATCGTCGGCACCTACAAGGCCACCACGCCCAACAACGGCGCGTTGAGTGCCGACCTCTTCGCATTCGAGGGGGGTGGTCGCACGATTACGGCCCGGAACCTCGAATCAGTCGGGCAGCTCGACGGACTCTATGAATACCGTTTCGAGGTGGCGGCAGTCACGGTGGGCGGTCTTACGATCGAGGTCGAGGCCGCCGATGGCTCGACGGTAACCCGCACGGCATACCCTGCCGGAAAGACGTTCGAGGCGCGCAAGCGTTCGGGCCTGAACATCGTGTGGGACGCCGCCAGTGTAACCGACGGCAACGCCACCTCGTGGTTCGACGACTACGCGACCGACAACCTTACGGCCCTCGCACCAAGCACTCTCTACATCGGCGAAGCCCAGCTCTACGGCTACGGCGCGGCATCGGTGGCCGCCACGGGATTCGTCATCGAGCACCCCGACGGCACGACCGAGACCATCGACACGGGCGCAGGCATCACCCGCTTCGGCGGCGACATCGAACGACCCGGACTCGCATCGGGCGACTACAAGGTTTCGTCGTTCGTCGAACTCACCGACGGCACGCGTCTGCAAAGCGGCACCAAGACAGTGCACATGACGCCTATTCCCGAGATTTCGGCCGCCGAAATCCGCTCGTCCTACTCCTTGAACGGCGCCGCCGCTCCGACGAACGACATCGCAGGCGACGAGATACGCGCCGCGTTCTCGCTCGGCGACTCCTACTCCGCAACTCTTATCGGTTCGGCATCGTTAAAATACGGCACCTCGTCGGCCGCCATCACCGCCGACACGCAGAATATAGTCGCGGGAGCGGCATGGGGCACCTACGCCAGCTCGATATCCGTCACCATGTCGAACGGCTACACCCTGACCTCCCCCGCATACGAAACGACCGTCAGCGGCATACCCTACACCATCGACTTCAACGGCGGTTCGCCCGAAGGCTGGACGACACAGAATACCGACGGAGGCTCCGGCTACCTGCGGCTCATCTACGGCACGGCATGGATCGTATCGCCGGCGTTCAACGTACCGCAGGAGTGCAACGTCACGGCTTCGATAGCGGCCAACGCATACAGCTCCTCATCGTCGGGCTCGCTCGACGTCTACATGTCGGTAGCCAATACCGGCACACAGGGCGGCAGCGCCTCGACCCTCAAAGGCAACATCGGTTCGAGCTACACCACCATAACACGCGAGCTGACGCTCGGCGCCTCCGACGTCAATTCGCACGTATGCGTATATTCTACGGGCAGCAAGCCTACATTCGCAATCGGCAGTACATACGGTGTCCGTGTCAAGAGCTTCTCGGTCAAATACCGATAAGCCTACCCGACATCATTCGCCCCGAGGGCCGCGCAACTAATGGTTGCGCGGCCCTCGGTGCAATTTCCGACAGCAGCCGATGCCGTAATCGTCAGGCTGCGTTATTCCGACATCACGTTTCGCCCGTTATGACCCGCTCGTCCTTCGCATATCCCAACACTGCGGACGCTCATTACGTATTCGCAACTATAACAGCCCCGGCTACAATCCTTTTCGCGTTCCGAATAAAGATCGAACGAACGAGATAAAACGGTTTCGTTAAGTCGGGTGCAGAACCGAACGCAGTTCGAACGGACAAAACCGAGAACCCGAGATTTGATTTTAAGAGCAGCAGATTTGTGCTTAAACGAAGCAGGGCACGGATGGGTAGTACAGACGTACGTCCCATCCGTGCCCCGCGAGTGCAAGTGCAAATATGCGCTATAAAATCAAATCTACATCATGCCACCCATACCACCGGCAGGCATCGGAGGCATGGCGGGCTGCTCGGACTTCTTCTCGGCGAGTACGCACTCGGTGGTGAGGAACATCGAAGCGATGGATGCGGCATTTTCCAGAGCGACGCGCGACACCTTGGTCGGATCGATGATACCGGCTTTGAGCATATCCTCGAAGCGGTCGTCGCGGGCGTTGTAGCCGAAAGCGCCTTCGCCCTCCTTGACCTTGTTTACCACTACCGAGCCCTCGCCGCCGGCGTTGGCCACAATCTGACGCAAAGGCTCCTCGATGGCGCGCTTCACAATCTGGATACCCGTCGTCTGGTCGTCGTTGTCGCCCTTCATACCGTCGAGAGCCGCCGTAGCGCGGATGTAGGCCACGCCGCCGCCCGGAACGATACCCTCCTCGACAGCTGCGCGGGTAGCGGCCAGCGCGTCGTCGACACGGTCTTTCTTCTCCTTCATCTCGACCTCGGTCGCAGCACCGACGTAGAGAACGGCCACACCACCGGCCAGCTTGGCCAGACGCTCGTGGAGCTTCTCGCGGTCATAGTCCGACGTGGCGACGTCGATAGCGGCGCGAATCTGAGCCACACGCGATGCGATAGCCTCCTTGGCGCCCGCACCGTCGACGATGGTCGTGTTCTCCTTGTTGAGCGTCACCTTGTCGGCCGTACCCAAATCGGAGAGCTTGGCATCCTCGATTTTCATGCCCTTGTCGGCCGAGATGACCGTAGCGCCGGTCAGCACGGCGATATCTTCGAGCATCTCCTTGCGGCGGTCGCCGAAGCCCGGAGCCTTGCAGGCTGCGATTTTGAGCGTGCCGCGCAGCTTGTTGACCACGAGAGCCGAGAGAGCCTCGCCATCGACATCCTCGGCGATAATCAGAAGCGAGCGTCCGCTCTGCGCCACCGGTTCGAGCACACCCATGAGCTCCTTCATGGTCGAAACCTTCTTGTCGGTGATGAGGATGTAGGGCTTCTCCAACTGGGCCTCCATCTTCTCGGTGTCGGTGATGAAGTATGCCGAGATGTAACCGCGGTCGAACTGCATACCCTCGACTACTTCGACGTGAGTCTCCGTGCCTTTGGCCTCCTCGACGGTGATGACACCCTCCTTCTTGACCTTCGACATGGCCTCGGCGATGAGCTTGCCGATGTTGTTGTCGTTGTTCGCAGAGATGGTGGCCACCTGCTCGATCTTGGCATTGTCGTCACCGACCTCCTCGCTCTGCTCGCGCAGCGATTCGACGACCTTCGCTACGGCCTTGTCGATACCGCGTTTGAGGTCCATCGGGTTGGCGCCAGCGGTCACGTTCTTGATACCTACGCCGATGATGGCCTGCGCCAGAACGGTCGCGGTGGTCGTACCGTCGCCGGCGTCGTCGTTGGTCTTGGAGGCTACCTCCTTGACCATCTGAGCGCCCATGTTGGCGAACGGGTCTTCGAGCTCGACCTCCTTGGCCACGGACACACCGTCCTTGGTAACCTGGGGTGCTCCGAATTTCTTGTCGATGATGACGTTGCGACCCTTGGGGCCGAGCGTAACCTTCACTGCGTTGCTCAGCGCATCGACGCCCTCTTTGAGGAGCTCGCGCGCTTCGGTATTGTATTTAATCTCCTTTGCCATGGTTGAAACTGTAAATTAAAGTGTTGCCAGAATATCGTTCTGCTTCATGATGAGGTAGTCCACGCCGTCGACGTTGATTTCGGTTCCGGCATACTTGCCGTAGAGAACAGTGTCGCCCTCCTTGACCTCCATCTTCACGTCGGCCGTGCCGGGACCTACGGCTACGACCTTGCCGGCCAGCGGTTTCTCCTTTGCCGTATCGGGAATGAACAGACCTCCCGCGGTCTTCTCTTCGGCCGGGTTGGGCAATACCAGCACACGGTCGGACAATGGTTTTACGTTCATAGTTTAAAAGATTTTATTGTTGTTTATTTTCTATTGTTCATGCAATTTAGTTTGCACCCTCGCCATATATGATATCAATAGGTATGCCAAACGCCTTTTGGCAGAAAAACACGACAAAAGCGCCGTCTGCGACTGACAAAATGACAGAGAGCCCCTGTTCCGCCAGGCATTCGCACGATGCGCAGCAGAGCGGCAGCACGCAGCCGGAGCTCCGGCAACCGCCCACCGCACGAAAAACGGAGCCGGCCCGTCAGGGCCGGCTCCGTAGCACTTGCTTTTTATGTCGCGATTATTTGCACTCTTCGAGGATGCGCATAGCCGCATCGTAGATAGCCGTATCGTCGAGAGTGACGACACCGCCGTCCGGGCCCTGCTCAAAGTGAACACCTGCACCGGCCTGTGCATCGAAATGCTTGCCGCCGAAGTAGTTGCGAACAGTCTCAACATCTATGCCCAATTCATCCGCAATACGCTGCGAGCTGCCGCTGGGCAGCTTGTCTTTGATGCGACGCAGCTCGTTAAAAGTGATAATCATAATCAGAAAGGTTTTAAGGTTCGTTTTTCAACTGTCGTTTTCCCGCCTCGGCGCAACCCGGACAATGACCGGCTCCGCACTCGGCTTACCGACAACTTTTATTTTCCACTACTAAGTTAATACTTTTTTACGTAAAAACAAAAGAAATAACGCAAAAACCTCGCTAACGAGTCCGATTATGTCAATTTTCTTCCTCGATGAATATCTGGAACAGCAACGGCGTGTATGGCAGAATCTCGGTAGAGTACGTCGTCGTGGTAGTGGTGGTCGACGACGTGTCGTAGAGGTAATTGCCGTAATAACCGCCGTAGTAGCTGTTGTAATAGTTGCCGTAGTAACCGCCGTAATAACCGCCGTAGTAGTTATTATAGTAGTTCATGTAGTTGTAGTAGTTCAGATAGTCGTAGTAGGACGAGGAGCCCGACGACGAACTCGTCGAACCGCCAGTCTGTCCCGTCGCGCCGTAGGCATTGGTCGAGGTTGTCAGAATGCCGGCCCACTGCCCCTTGCGCAGCTGCGGAATGGCGTAGTACCACGCCGCGATGTACTTCGACTTGTCGGTCTCGGCCGCGTAGCTTATCGAGCTGCCGGAGGACGAAACCTCGTCGTAGACCAGACGCTTCACCTCGTCGATGTTGGTGTCGATGACGAAGCCGTCGAGGAAACGGCAGATGTACCATATTTTGACGGTCGTTTCGGTGCCGATCTTATCCTCGCTCTGCGTCAGCTCGGCAGGGTCGCCGAAGCGTTCGATGAGTGCGGCGTTGATTTTTCGGTCGAGCTCCGCGAGGTTGTCGTATGGTTCATAGCCCGAATAGGGAGCGATATACTCCGTGCGATAGTCGAACGACGGACGGTCGGCCGTAGGCACGTAGCGGCGGTTGACGTAGAGCTGGGGGATGGTGTCGACGGCATTGCGCCACGCATACATCGAGTCGTCCTCATCCTCGTCTTCCTCCCCGTCGCCGTCGGCCTGCGCATCGGTCTTGTCGTCGTCGGTCTCGGGCAGCGGACGCAACGCGCCGTTGTGCTCGGCGAAGTAGTCGACGTCGACGCCCTCGCGTTGAAGGGGATTCGCCACGGTATCGCGCACGAAGATGTCTATCATCGCCGGTTTGCCGCCGTCGAGCGAGTACTGGCCGCCGTAGCCTCCCGTATCGCTCGCTCCCGTCGAGCTGAAAGCGATCGACGCCGGCAGGTAGAGGCGCAGCTTGCTGCCGATACGCGCGCGATAGGTCTCATCGCCCGTCGTGAGTTCGTTGCGCAGAGCGTAGTAGGTACCTTCGAGCATCGAATAGTTCGACTCGCCGCAATAGCGGAACATCGGAACGTAGTGCGTGTACTTCGTAAACGACGCCTCCTGCTTGGCGAGTGCGGCGTCGCGCGTGATGCAGACTCGGCCCGTAAGCGTGCGCACGGTCATATCGAAACCTATCCACGAGGATTCGGCCTCGCCGAGCGGGGTCACGGTTTCGCCGAGCGGAGCTCCCTGGTCGAGAATCTCGACGTAGTAGCCCTCGGGCTGACGATTTCCGACGAGCTCGGGCTTATGGAGCTTTATCCACGCGTCGAGCGAACGGCTCTGGTGCACCGACGAAGGCTCGGCATCGGGCTCTTTCGTGCAGGATGCGAGGGCCAGCACAGCCGCCGCGGATATCAAAATGGTTCGAAGCGAATATTTCATAGTTTATTATCGTTTTTCTCTTGTTATTCGATGCTTTCAATCTTCACGCGCCAATATACGGGCGTATCCTTTTCGAGGATTCCGACCATGCTGTCGCCGTAGGCCATCGAGCTGGTGCAGTAAATCTCCACCTGGTCGCCCTCGCGGCATCCGGCCAGCGAACCGCTCACACCCGATATCACGTCGCCGCCGCCGGCAACGACCGTGCGGGGTTCGAAGACATAGAAGCGGTTGGCCTCGTCGAGCGTCCACCCCGCCTCGACCATCGCATCGCGCAACGACTCGTCGTTGGTGGCGTAGAGCTGAGCAATGGTGACGCTGCGGTAGGCCGTAAAGTCGTAGGCGGCATAGGTTATCGACACGCGGTCGCCGCGCACGACCTCGCGGCGCGACTCGCGCCCCTCGTCGTAGTAGTTGACTATGTATCGGTAGGCGGCCCTGCCGTAGACGGTGTAGAACTGCGGCGGGACGTCGTCGTCCATATAATCCGGCAAATCGGCCTCCGAAATCAGACGCGGCGAATGCGACGAGGTGAGGAACGACACGATGCGGTTCATCTGGTCGAGCGTCGTATCCTCCTCCTTCTGGCCGCACCCCGCGAAGATGCAGAGGGCGGAAATTATTATCGTTAGCTTTTTCATCGGCATAATCGTGCAAATTTACGCAAATCTCTCGAAAAACGAAACGATTTGCCCTAAAATCGCCCGTGTTACGACATTCTAACGGCCGCAGCGGCCAAAATATTATACGGTGCGCACACGAAACGCCGCGCCCGCGCGAAAGCCCGCCTCGGCAAATACAAATAAATTTGCATTTGCGCTCGGCTTGCACTACTTTACCTTGAATTTCATTCTTCCATTTCTCGCCTCGGCATAGCCCGTACTGCGTTCGGCTCTGCTCTCGGCTTATCGAAATGGTTCGGTTTAGATAGGCGGCGCCTCGGCTAATACAAATAAATTTGCATTTGCGCTCGGCTTGCACTATCTTTGCGGCCACAAAAAGGTTCTGAATATATATGCTGAGCAGAAGATTACTTAGAATAAAGGTGCTGAAAGCGCTCTACGCCCACCTTAAATCGGAGTCCACGAACATGATAACCTCCGAAAAAACGCTCATGTCGTCCATAGACAAGGCCTACGACCTCTATGCACAGATGTTGACGCTCATAGTCGAACTCGCCCGCTACGCCGAACAGCGTCAGGAGCTGGCACGACAGAAGAAACTACCCACACACGAAGATCTCAATCCCAACCGCCGCTTCGTCGACAACGCCGTAGTGCGTCTTATCGAGAACAGCGACTCGGTGAACGACTTCATGGCCAAGCGCAAGCTCTCGTGGTCGCAGGCGCCCGAGCTGGTGAAGACGCTCTACGCGACACTCAGCGAGAGAGACTACTTCAAGGCCTACATGACCGCACCCGAGACATCGTTCCGCGACGACCTGAAACTCGTACAGCGGTTCTACACCGAAGAGTTGGAGAACTGCGAGATGCTCGAAGAGGTGCTCGAAGAGCAGTCGATAATGTGGAACGACGATTTGGGCTTCGCCCTTCTGCTCGTGCTGCGCACGCTCTCCAACGTCCGCAAGTCGACAAAGGAGATTCGTCTGCTGCCAGAGTTCAAGAACGAGGACGACCCCGCTTTCGCACGCACTCTCTTCGAGAAGTCGCTCATCGGCTACAACGAGAATCTGAAAACCGTCGAGTCCTTCACCCGCAACTGGGACTCCGACCGCATAGCGTTCATGGACAACCTGATAATGGCCACGGCCATAGCCGAGCTCGTCACGTTCCCGTCGATTCCCGTCAAGGTGACGCTCGACGAGTATATCGAGATTTCGAAATACTACTCCACCGCCGGCAGCGGCATGTTCATCAACGGCGTGCTGGACAAGGTCGTCGAGCAGTTCTCGGCCGACGGACGCATCCGCAAATCGGGAACAGGCCTCATATGATACTCGGCCGTCGTCGGACGGAGGCTCTGCTCCGCATCATGCTCTGTGCGATGTTCTGCACGACGGCGGTGGCCTGCACCGAAAGGCGCACGGCCGGAGCTCCGTCAGGTCAGCTCATCGTTCTCACCGACGCGACGCTCGCATCGGGCGGCACCGATACGGTTCGATTCGGCCGTCTGCACCAAGGAGAGACGGCACTGCGGCAGTTGTCGCTGCGCAACGACGGCACGGAGCCGACGATAGTCGTCGGGCACGAAACCACCTGCGGATGCGTGGCGCTGGAATACGAACGCCGCCCCGTGAAGCCCGGCGAGTCGCTGCCCGTGCGGATGACGTTCGACTCGCGCGGCGAATACGGCTGGCAGATGAAGCTGCTGACGCTGCGTTTGGGCGCAAAGGCGCTCCCTTTGAAGATATACGTCGAGGCCGAAGTCGAGTAGATATTGCATTTTCCCGAAAAATGCACTATATTTGTCGAAGCAGGCGAAAAACCAATAATTAAAAAAATACTGAAATGATTACATTACTTCAAGCTGCGACGGAGGTCGTAGTAACCGAACCCCAGCAGCCGTCGGCTTGGAACTTCTACATTATGATCGGTCTCATGTTCGTGGCGCTCTACTTCCTCATGTGGCGTCCCGAATCGAAGCGCCGCAAGGAGATGGCCAAGTTCCGCGAAGGCCTGAAAAAGGGCGACAAGATAGTCACCGCAGGCGGCATCTACGGCGTAGTGAAGGAGGTCAAGGAGACGTCGCTCCTCATCGAGGTCGACAGCAACGTCACGCTGCGCATCGACAAGAACATGGTCGTAGCCGACAGCTCCGCGCTCCAACAGCAGCAGAAATAATCCGGCAAGGCCATAGCCAAAAGCGTCGCACCTTTCGGGGTGCGACGCTTTTTTTTACGTCTGCCGCGGCTCTTCTATCCCTCCATGGCCGCGCGCCATGCGTCGGGCACGCGCACCGAAACCTGCGCGGCGAAGTCGAAGGCGACCAGCACCGACCGGCTCTCGCTGCACACGGTCTGCGAGCCGTCGGCCTCGCGGCGGACGATTCGCTGGAAAAGGGTCATGCTCTTGTCGCCCACGCGCTCGGTCACGGTGGTGACTGCGATGTCGTCGTAGTGGCGAATCTGCGACATGTAGGAGGTCGAGGTCGACACGGTCACCATGCGCAGGTTGTCGAACAGAACGTCACCGCCCAGCACCGTGCGGTAGTAGTCGGTCTTGCCCACGTCGAAGTACATCTGCTGCGCCACGTTGTTCACATGGCGGAAGATGTCGACATCGGAGAACCGTTTCTGAATCGGAGTTACCGTTTCGCGCGCCATACCCTACTGACGGATTATCTCCACCTCGCCGCCGGGGCCGAATGCCATGATTGCGCTCGGCTTGCCCGTGGGGCGTCCCTGGAAGCGCGGATTGATGACGAAGTCCACACCGTCGATAATCTCGCGCGACACTTCGGCGAGGTTCTTCGGGGTCTTCTCGCCCGAGATGTTGGCCGAAGTCGAGACTATCGGCTTGCCGAACTTGCGCAGCAGCTTGCGGCAGAACTCGTGGTCGGGGATTCGCACGCCCAGCGTCCGCTCCTCGGGGATAAGGTTCTCGGCCAGCCCCACGGCACCCGGCAGGATGAGCGTGAGCGGCGAGGTGGCCATCTCCATCACCTCGAAAGCTATTCCCGGTGCCTTGTCGACATAGCGGACGACCATGTCGGGCGTCTCGCACAACACGAGCATCGAATGTTTGTTCTCGCTGCGTTTGAGCGCATAGATGCGGGCCACGGCCTCGGCATTCGTCGCGTCGCAGCCGATGCCCCACACCGTGTCGGTAGGATAAAGCAGCAGCCCTCCGTCGCGGAGCACCTTCACTGCATCGTCTATCTCTTTCTGCATATTTGTTTGTATTTCAATCAACGGTCATCGTCGGACAATGGCCGCCGACCAATTGCTCATTACCAATAATTACTCATTCTCATTTCACCGGCAGCACCTCTATCCAGTAGTCGTCGGGGTCGTTGATGAAGTAGAGCCCCATGTCGTGGTTCTCGAAGCATACCCAGCCCTGCTCACGGTGATACTCCCGCACGGCGTCGTAGTCGCCCGCAACGCGTATGCAGAGGTGGCTCTCGTTGTCGCCAAGCTCATAGGCACCCTCCTTGTCGCGCAGCCACGTGAGTTCCAGCCGGAACGAGGTCTCCCCGTCGCCGAGGTATACCAGCACGAACGAACCGTCGGCAGCCTCCTTGCGCGACAGTTCGCGCAACCCCAGCGCCCGCTCGTAGAAGTCGAGGCTGCGGCCGAGGTCGGTCACGTTGATATTGAAATGGTCGAATCTTCCTTTAATCTCCATAACTGTCGTTTTGTTACGATGCGAAAATAGTCAAAAATTTGCAAACCCGAGCGTTCTGCGGCAAACGGCGTGCAAAAAAACACGCCCGCCGTACTCGGGCGGACGTGTCGTTTCGGTCGAAGTTCGAACCTTACTCCTCGTTGCGGTAGGTGTGCTCCACGTAGATGGCGTGCTGCATAGCCTCGCGCTTCGCAATCGAAGGCTTGGTGAAATACTGACGGCGGCGGAGCTCCTTCAAAACACCCGTGCGCTCGTATTTACGCTTGAACTTTTTGAGGGCCTTCTCGATGTTCTCACCCTCCTTAACCGGCATGATAATCATAATATTCTATGTTTTTAATGTTTTCGTATTTCGTTTTCGCGGCTCTCGTCGCTGCCGCGCGCGATTCGGGCTCTTTTCGCGGCCTGCCCGGGGCCGATGCTGAATGTTTTCGAAAGGTCACTTCTGTTCCACGCTGAATCGAAGATAGGGAGCAAGCCGTGCGGCATCGCTCTGTGTCAGTATGTTATCTTCCGTCATCTCTTCGATTGCGTTCCAACCTCCTTTCAATTGTCGTTGTTTCAGTATTCTCCTCAAAGTCCGCGCCCCTATGTACGGATGCGCACCCAACTCTTCGGGAGCTGCAAAGTTAATATCTATTTTTCGAATTTCACAACTATCGCAGCAAATTTGTTTCAAAATTTTTTCATAATTGCTCTCCGTGACCTGCGGAATTTCGGCGAGTTGCGCCGCCGAGACGAAACCGCCCAGCCGGCGGCGATACTCCATAATCGCCGCCACGCTCCGCTCGCCTATGCCGTCGATGCTGCGCAGAGCTGCCGAATCGGCCGTGTTGAGCTCCACCGGGCGCAGGTACGGGTCCGCCGCCGCACGCTCCGCAAACGACACGAACGGCGCGAGCGTATCGGCCAGGTCGCACAAAAGGTAACACTCGCGCAGCTCCTCCATGGAGCGTATTCCGTCGCGGCGGCGGACATAGGCATCGTAGGCTTCGGCCTGCCGCACGGTGAAGCCCAGCACCTCGCGCAGATGTTCGCCGCGCACGGTATCCATACGCATCGGCCGCAGGTGCAGACGCTCCCGCTCGGCGCAGAAGTCCGTCCGCCGTTCGAAACCGCGGCGCGGCAGCCGGTACTCGTCGCCGATGACGATGTAGGGTTCGAGCACGCGGTACAGCGAATCGGTCATGGCATATACCGTCAGCAAATCCTCCTTTATACGGTAGACCTTGCCCGCAGCACGGTATTTCACGACAGAGACGGCCTGCATGCGCGTCAGGCCGAGCGCGCAGAGCTCGAATACGTCGGCCGTATTGGGGTCGAACTCGTGCAGCGACACCTCCTCGGACGCCGTCTCCCACTCCGCGGCGAGCGCCCCGCCGTCGAACTCCGACGGACGCCGTTCGGCGAGGTAGCAGGCCAAAAGCAACAGCAGTACGACAGGCACCAGCACCGCCAGCGCGCGGATATGGCTCTTTTTCAACAGCTCCATACCCTACCACTTCTCCGCATCCGACAACAGCAGCGCACGGTATCTCTCCGACGGCGACTCCAAGAAACCGCCTGTTCCATACTCCACCCAGCGAGCCGACACCTTGGCGACGGTCTCCTCCGAGGCCACCGTGACATTCGGGAAGCGTGCCGGATTGCCGGCATCGCCCGGCCGTTTGCTGCGTCCGTCGAGCAGAAGCGCCCCGCCGGCCATGCGCGAAAGGTCGCGGCGCGGGTCGCTGTCGGCGGCGGCGAGCCACACGAGGTCGGCAGCAGGCATCCCCTCGGCTGCGGCATCGAGCAGAAGCACGTACTTCACCCCCGACACTCCGTTCGCCGCCATGAACTCCGCGGCATCCGCCGCCTCGCCTGGCCGTGCGAAGAGAAACAGCGCCCCCCACTCCGCGACATACGAGGCATCGGCGGCCACGACGCCTCCCGCCTGCTCGAACCGCTCGGGCACGGTCACCGTACATGGTTCGGCCGCCGCATCGACGGCCGTCATGTCGAGCGCCGCCTTGCCGCCGAAGCCCTGCGTGCGCGTAGCATGGTCGAGAACGTCGTAAACTCCCTCGGCAAGCAGCAGACGCGACGTGTCGGCACGCCGCAGCAGGGCCGCCAGAGCGTGCGGGTCGCGAATGTCGGTCTCGGCGGGCACGAGAGCCAGATACTTGTTGAACATCATCTGCCCGGCGCCCCACAGCGACTGCGCGACCTTGTGCGCCTGACCCTCGTAGCGGGTTTCGAGCGACACGACGGCCAGATTGTGAGCCGTGCCGGCCACGGGCATCGCGAGGTCGCGTATTTCGGGTTGCAGGGCCATGCGTATCGGCGCGAGAAATATCCGCTCGGTGGCCATGGCTATCGCGGCATCCTCCTGAGGCGGAATGCCGACCAGCGTGGCCGGATAGACGGCGTCGCGACGGTGCGTCACGGCCGTGACATGGAACCGCGGATAGAGGTCGGTGAGCGAGTAGAAACCCGTATGGTCGCCGAACGGCCCCTCCGTGCACCTCTCCTCCGCAGGGTCGACGTAGCCCTCTATCACGAAGTCGCAATCCTCGGGCACGCGTATGTCGCACGTCAGGCATCGCACCAGACGCACCGGGCGCCGGCGCAGGAAACCGGCCAGCAGATACTCGTCCATGTTGTCGGGCATAGGCGCCGTAGCGGCATAGGTGTAGGCCGGGTCGCCGCCGAGCGTTACGACCACCGGCATGCGGCGTCCGGCCCGACGCCATGCCTCGCAGTGCCGCGCACCCGTCTTGTGGATGTGCCAGTGCATGCCCGTGGTGCGTGCGTCGAACAGCTGCATGCGGTACATGCCGACGTTGCGGATTCCCGTGTCGGGGTCGACGGTATTGACCATCGGCAGAGTGATGAACCGTCCGCCGTCGTGCGGCCAGCACTTCAACACCGGCAGACGCTCCAAATCGACCTCATCGCCCGTCATGACCACCTGCTGACAGGCTCCGCGCCCCGCGACATTGCGCGGCATCCAGCGCGACATCTCGGCCAGCAGCGGCAGCATTCCGAGCTTGGCGGCGATGTTCTCCTTCGGTGCCGTCAGCTCGGCGAAGAGCTTTTCGAGACGCTCGCCCAGTTCCTCCAACCGCTCCACGCCCAGCGCCAGGGCCATGCGCCGCGGCGAACCGAACATGTTCGTCACCACCGGAAACTCCGTGCCCGTGTTCTCGAACAGCAAAGCCTTGCCGCCGCCCGCGCTCTTCGACATGCGGTCGGTGATTTCGGCTATCTCCTCCTCGGCCGAGACCTGCGCCGCGACGCGCACGAGCTCACCCTCGCGTTCGAGCCTTTCGAGAAACGCCCGCAGACCGTCGTAACGGCAGCTGTTCCGATTTCCGCCCATAATCTCCCCAATTTTGAATTCTGAATTCTGAATTTTGAATTTAATAGTCTCTCTCTATTCCCGTGATGCGGCGGTTCAGCTCGGCGAGCTTCTCCTCGTGCAGCACGCGTTTGTACTCGATGGGCATCACCTTGATGAACTGGTCGACGTAGTCGTCCCAGAACTCCAACATGCGCGCCGCGACGGCACTGCCCGTGTAGCGGTAGTGGCGTTCGACGAACATCTTCAACTCCATGCAGTCGTGGCGGTCTTCGAGCAGCGTCAGCTCCACCATGTTCATATTGCAATAGTAGTCGAAGTCGCCGCTGCGGTTCCACACGTATGCCACGCCGCCGCTCATTCCGGCAGCGAAGTTGCGTCCCGTCGGGCCGAGCACCACCACACGTCCGCCGGTCATGTACTCGCAGCCGTGGTCGCCCACCCCCTCGACGACGGCCACAGCACCGCTGTTGCGCACGCAGAACCGTTCGCCGACGCAGCCGTTGATGTAGACCTCGCCCGACGTGGCGCCGTAGAGCAGCGTGTTTCCGGCTATGATGTTCTCTCCGGCGGCGAACTCCGAGCCGTGCGGCGGTGTGACGACGATGCGTCCGCCCGAAAGGCCCTTGCCCAGATAGTCGTTGGCGTCGCCCTCCAATCGGAACGTCACGCCGCGCGCGAGGAACGCACCGAAACTCTGCCCGGCCGAACCGCGGAACGCGATGTCGACCGTATCCTCGGGCAGGCCCGTGCGGCCGTACATGCGCGTCACATGGCCGCTGAGCATCGCGCCCACGCTGCGGTCGGTGTTGCATATCGGCACGCCGACCGCAATCGGCTTGCGCGACTCCACGGCGCCACCCACCGCACGAAGCAGCTCGACATCCTTCACCGAGTCGATGCCGTGCTCCTGCGAGGCCGCGTTGCGTATGGCGTTGCCCGGGCAGTCGGGACGGTGCAGCAGACGCGAAAGGTCTATCTTCGCGGCCTTCGTGCCGGGCCGGCACTCGACCTGCCGCAGCAAATCGGCACGTCCGACGATGTCGTCCAGACGCGTGTAGCCCATCCCGGCCAGCGTCTCGCGCACCTGCTCGGCCATGAACATGAAGTAGTTGACCAGATGTTCGGGCCGCCCGGCGAAGCGCTTGCGCAGCTCTTCGTTCTGCGTGGCAACGCCCATCGGGCAGGTGTTGGAGTGACACTGGCGCAGCATCTTGCATCCGAGCACGATGAGCGCCGCCGTGGCGAATCCGAACTCCTCGGCGCCCAACAGCGCACCGACGACCACGTCGCGGCCCGTTTTGAGCTGTCCGTCGATTTGCAGCCGCACCTTGCCGCGCAGGTCGTTCATCACGAGCGTCTGCTGAATCTCCGCCAGACCTATTTCGAGCGGCAGGCCGGCGTGGCGTATCGAACCCGCGGGACTCGCGCCCGTGCCGCCCTCGCAGCCGCTGATGAGAATCATGTCGGCCTTGGTCTTGGCCACGCCTGCGGCGATGGTGCCCACGCCGCTCTCCGATACGAGCTTCACGCTGATACGCGCCGAAGGATTGATGTTTTTGAGGTCGAAAATCAGCTGCGCGAGGTCTTCGATCGAGTAGATGTCGTGGTGGGGCGGCGGCGATATGAGCGATATTCCGGGTATGGAGTTTCGCGTGCGCGCTATCATGCGGTCGACCTTGAATCCGGGCAGCTGTCCGCCCTCTCCGGGCTTGGCGCCCTGCGCCACCTTGATTTGGATTTCGTCGGCATTGACCAGATACTCGGCGTCGACACCGAAGCGCCCCGACGCAATCTGCTTCACGGCGCTGCGGGCCGAGTCGCCGTTCGGCAGCGGCGCTATGCGCGCGCTGTCCTCGCCGCCTTCGCCCGTGTTGCTCTGGCATCCTATGCGGTTCATGGCTATGGCGATGGTCTCGTGCGCCTCTTTCGATATGGCGCCGAATGACATCGCACCCACGACGAAGCGGCGCGCGATGTCGGCCGCCGGCTCGACCTGCGACACGTCGACGGGCGCGCGGTCGCTCCGAATCTCCATCATGTCGCGCAGGAAGAGCGGCGTCTCGCGGCTGTCGGCCATGCGGCAGTAGTCGTCGAAACACTCGCGGTCGCCGGTGCGCACGGCCTCCTGCAAGGTCTTTATAATCTGCGGTGTCCACGCGTGCGGTTCGCCGTCGCGGCGCCATGCGTATATGCCGAAGTTTTCAAGCGTGCGTTCGCTGTCGAAATCGGCGGCGAATCCGCGCGAGTGTGCGGCCGCGGCGTCGCGCGTCAGGTCGTCGAGGTCGATTCCCCCTATCTTCGACATGCCGCCGCCCATATATCTGTCGAGCAGCGACGCCCCGACTCCCACGGCTTCGAACAGAGCCGCACCGCGATAGGAGCGTATGGTCGATATGCCCATCTTCGACATGATTTTCAGTATACCCTTGTTTATGGCCGCGATGTAATGCGACTCGGCCGTGGCATAGTCGAGCTGTATCTCCTTGCGGCGCACCAGATCGTCCAGCACGGCGAAGGCCATGTAGGGGTTCACGCCGCTCGCGCCGTAGCCCACGAGAAGCGCCACGTGCATCACCTCGCACACCTCGGCGCTCTCGACTATGATAGCTATCTGCGTGCGCTTGCGGCGGGCGATGAGGTGACGGTGCACGGCCGAAAGGGCCAGCAGCGACGGAATCGGCGCACGCGAAGGCGAGACGTCGCGGTCGGAGACGACCACGTAGTTGTACCCCTCGTCGACGGCCCTCTCGGCCGCCATGCAGAGGTCGTCGAGCGCCTGCTCCATGGCGCGCGTACCGCCCGCGGGGTCGAACAGCAGAGGCAGCGTTATGGTCTTGAAGCCCTTGTAGCGTATGTTGCGCAGGATATCGAGCTCGCTGTTCGAGATAATCGGCGAATCGAGCTTCACGACCTTGCACAGCTCGGGCGAGGGCGAGAGAATATTGCCCGTAACGGCGCCGATGTAACTGGTAAGCGACATGACGAGCTCCTCGCGAATGGGGTCTATCGGCGGATTGGTGACCTGCGCGAACTGCTGGCGGAAGTAGTTGAAGAAGCGCTGCGGCTTCGACGCCAGCACCGCAGGTGCGATGTCGCTGCCCATCGACGCCGTGGGTTCGGCGCTCGACACGGCCATCGGCTTTATTATGCGGTCGATATCCTCGCGGCTGTACCCGAACACCTCCAAACGGCGCGCGAAGTCGGGTACGTCGTTCTTCACGTGGCGGCCGCTGGTAATCTCGCGCAGTATGACGCGGTTCTTGTGCAGCCACTCCCGGTATGGCAGCTGCGAAGCGAGCCTGCTCTTTATCTTCTCGTCGGTGAGTATTTCGCCGCGCTCGGTGTCGACCATGAGAATCTTTCCGGGACGCAGACGGCCCTTCGACTCGATTTGCGAGGGGTCGATGTCGAGCACGCCCGTCTCCGAAGCGACGACCATCGTTCCGCCCTTGGTGACCAGCCAGCGGGCCGGGCGCAGACCGTTGCGGTCGAGCATGCCTCCGGCGTATCGTCCGTCGGAGAACAACACGGCGGCCGGGCCGTCCCACGGCTCCATGAATATGCTGTGGTACTCGTAGAAGCCCTTCAACGAGTCGGATATAGGATTCTTAGCGTTGTAGCTCTCGGGGATAAGCATCGCCAGAGCGTGCGGAAGCGAGAGCCCCGAACGGACGAAGAATTCGAGAGCGTTGTCGAACGACGCGCTGTCGCTCATCCCCGGTTCGACTATCGGGCTCAGCTGCGAGGCCATGTCGCCCAGCCCCTCGGGTTGCAGCACGGCCTCGCGCGTGTGCATCCACAGTCGGTTGCCGCGTATGGTGTTTATCTCGCCGTTGTGGCCTATCATGCGGAACGGCTGCGCGAGACTCCACGTGGGGAAGGTGTTGGTCGAGAAGCGTGAATGGACTATCGCGATGGCCGACGTGAAGTAGGGGCTTGTCAGGTCCTTGAAGTAGTGGCGCAGCTGCAACGACGAGAGCATGCCTTTGTAGACGAGCGTCCGTGTCGAGAGACTCACCACGTAGCAGCTGCCCCGGTCGGCGATTTCCGACTCGGCGACACGCCGTTCGATGACCTTGCGCACGGTGTAGAGCCGCTGTTCGAGCTCCTCGCGGTCGTCGCACCCGACGATGAAAACCTGCTTCACGGCAGGCTCCGTCGCAGCCGCCTCGCGCCCGAGAATCGAGCTGTCGACCGGCACGTCGCGCGTGTGCATGACGCTCAGCCCCTCGCCTGCGACCGCCTCTTCGACTATGGCGGCGAACAGAGCCGCATCGCGCTCGCATCGCGGGAAAAACAGCATGCCGACGCCGTAGCGCCCCTTTTCTGGCACGGGAATACCGTTCAGAAGAATGAATTCATGAGGAATCTGCACCATGATGCCCGCACCGTCGCCCGTCTTGTTGTCCGCACCCTCGGCGCCGCGGTGCGCCATATGCTCCAACACGCAGAGACCGTTTTCGACCACCTCGTGGTATTTGCCGCCCTTGATGTTGACGACCAGACCGACGCCGCAGGCATCGTGCTCGCAGGAGGGGTCGTAGAGCCCCCCGCCGCGCTTTAAACATTTGTTCTCCATAATCCGACTAACCTGTATTGACTGACCTTGACTCGACGAGGGCGTCCGCTGCCCGCAAGGCCTCTGTCGCACATTCGTGCACGCCCGTAAGACATTGCGCACCCTCCGATTGCAAAAATAGTCAAATTAACCGAGACACGGAAATGCGGAGATGAAAAAAGTGCCGTTCCCTCAATCGGAAACGGCACCCGTATCTGTCGACGCGCCGATTACTCCTCGACGGTCTGCTCGGCGGCCTCAGCCTCTGCTGCTGCGGCAGCAGGGTCTACGAACGGCTCGACGTCTATCACCTCGACATCGAAGCGCAGAGCCTGATTCGGGCCGATGGAGCCCGGGCCGCGCTGACCGTATGCGAGCTCCGAAGGAACCCAGAGCGTAATCT
>CAMWIG010000014.1 GCA_947174295.1 uncultured Alistipes sp.
CAGGTTGCATGGGCCTCGGACAACGCAAGAGTGTCGGACGGCGCAAGAGTGTCAGGCGGCGTGGGAGTGTCGGACGGCGTGGGTGTCAGGTTGCATGGGCCTCGGACGGCACAAGAGTGTCGGCCGGCGAGGAAGTCAGGCTGCATGGCTATCGGGCGTGCGAGCCGTGGCGAAGAACCGAATGGCCGGTGTGCCGGATTTCGGATTGGAGCGGGTCCCGATGCGTGGTCATGACCGGTTGCGGTGTCGGACTATTCCCGATGTTCGCGGCTGCGGCCGACGACGCGATGAAGACGACGGTTTCGAACGGAAACGGTGGGCGAATCTTAAATCGCTAAAAATTAGTGGAAACCGCTTTGCCGTTTGAAAAATAATGCGTATATTTGCGGGCTTTATGCCCTGCGCGTGCTTGTGCGTATGCGTGGATATTCGGCCCGGACGGCCGGTGCGGCGTGTGCGGCGAGAAGGCAAGGGGCGGAAGCACGAAATAAAAACAATTAACTTAATTCATTAATTCTTAACTTTTTAATTCATTATGACTGATCCTATTGCGGACTTTCTGACCAGAATTAGAAACGCGGTGAAAGCCAACCACAAGGTGGTTGAAGCTCCCGGTTCCAAGATGAAGCAGGAGATTACGAAGATTCTCTACGAGCAGGGTTACATCCTCGCTTACAAGTTCGACAAAGACGAGAAGGGCCATCCCTCGATCAAGATCGCATTGAAGTGGAACGCCGAGACCAAGACGAACGCTATCAAGAATTTGAAGCGCGTCAGCCGTCCGGGTCTGCGTCAGTACGCATCCGTAGCCGATATGCCCCGTGTGCTCAACGGTCTCGGTATCGCCATCCTTTCGACGTCGAAGGGTATCATGACCGACGCCAAGGCTCGCAAGGAGAACGTCGGCGGCGAGGTTCTGTGCTACGTTTACTAATCATCCGAAAAAACAGACGTTTTCGATAAGCCGACCGCAATCGCGCTCGTGTGGATTGCCGAGGCGAGAAAACTAAGAATGAAATCCAACGATTTAAACTTTTTATAACAATGTCAAGAATTGGTAAATTACCTGTAAACTTACCCGCCGGCGTTACCGTAGAGGTTCTCCCGGGCAACGTGGTAAGCGTGAAAGGGCCTCTCGGGACACTGAGTCAGAAGGTTGACTCGGACATCAAGGTCGAGGTCGGCACCCACACCGATGTTCACACCGGCAAGGAGATTCCGGCCGTACTCGTAACCCGTCCTACCAACCAGCCCCGTCACCGTTCGCTGCACGGTCTCTACCGCGCGCTGATTAACAACATGGTAGTGGGCGTATCGAAGGGCTACGAAATCAAGCAGGAGCTCGTCGGCGTCGGCTACAAGGCCGAAGTCAAGGGCAACATCCTCGAAATGAGCCTCGGCTACTCGCACGATACGTACCTCATGCTTCCTCCCGAAGTTACGGCTACCGCCGTTACCGAGAAGAAGGGCAACCCCATCGTGACGCTCAAATCGATCGACAAGCAGCTCGTCGGTCAGGTTGCAGCCAAGCTGCGCTCGCTGCGTAAGCCTGAACCTTACAAGGGCAAGGGTATCAAGTTCGTAGGCGAACAGCTCCGTCGCAAGGCCGGAAAGTCCGCAGGTGCTAAATAGTAAAAAACAAGTCAAGTTATGTCACTGAACAAGATAGAAAGAAGAGAGAGGATCAAGATGCGTATCCGCAAAATCGTAAGCGGAACGGCGTCGCAGCCTCGTATGACTGTATTCCGTAGCAACAAGCAGATCTACGTACAGTTCATCGACGACCTTGCAGGCGTAACCCTCGCCACGGCGTCTTCCCTCGACAAGGAGGTCGCAGAGGCAGCAGCCGGCAAGACCAAGTGTGAAGTTGCCGCTCTGGTCGGCAAACTCGCTGCCGAGCGAGCAGTAGCCAAAGGTATCGAGACCGTTGCGTTCGACCGTAACGGCTACCTCTACCACGGCCGTGTTAAAGTTTTAGCTGACGCCGCTCGCGAAGGCGGTCTTAAATTCTAAGCGATTATGGCAAATACGAATGTAAAGAAAGTACGCACGAGCGATCTGGGTGATCTCAAAGACCGTCTCGTCAGCATTCAGCGCGTTACGAAAGTTACCAAGGGAGGTCGTACCTTCTCGTTCTCGGCTATCGTAGTGGTAGGCAACGAGAACGGAGTCGTAGGCTACGGTCTGGGTAAGGCTTCGGAAGTTCAGGCAGCGGTTGCCAAAGGCGTGGAGGATGCAAAGAAGAACCTCGTGAAAGTTCCGGTTATCAACGGTACGATTCCCCACAAGCAGGAGCAGCGTTTCGGCGGCTCGCTGGTTATGATTCGCCCGGCCGCTCCCGGTACTGGTATCATCGCCGGCGGTGCAATGCGCGCCGTGTTGGAGTCGGTGGGTGTCAAGAACGTGCTTGCCAAGAGCAAGGGTTCGTCCAACCCCCACAACCTCGTGAAGGCTACCATCGGTGCCCTGTGCGAGCTGCGCGACGCAGCGAGCGTCGCTCAGGTGCGCGGCATCTCGATGACCAAGGTGTTTAACGGTTAATACTTCTGAAAAACTATGGCAAGATTGAAGATTACTCAGGTTAAGAGTCGCATCGGTGCTTCGGCACAGCAGCGCAAGAACCTCGACGCTCTGGGATTGAGGAAGATTAATCAGAGCGTTGAACACGACGATTCGGTCATCATCAAGGGTATGCTCGAACGCGTGAAGCACCTCGTTCGCATCGAAGAGGTAAAATAAGTTGAACAATTAAGAATTCATACACGATGGAACTCAATAATCTCAAACCCGCAAAGGGTGCTACGCACCACGACAAGCGAATCGGCCGCGGTGCAGGTTCGGGTCACGGCGGTTACTCGACTCGTGGTAACAAGGGTGCCCAGTCGCGTTCCGGTTACTCTCGCAAGCTCGGCTTCGAGGGCGGTCAGATGCCTCTGCAACGTCGTCTGCCGAAGTTCGGTTTCACCAATCTGAAAAGAGTGGAGTACAAGCCTATCAACCTTTCGACGCTCGAAGAGCTCGCAGCGAAGAAGGAGCTGACGGCAGTCAACTTCGAGACTCTCGTAGCCGCAGGTTTCGTTTCGACCGGCGACCGCGTGAAGATTCTCGGCAACGGTACTCTCTCGAAGGCCCTCGCCGTTACGGCCCACGCGTTCTCGAAGAGCGCCGAGGCTGCTATCACGGCAGCCGGCGGATCGGTAGAGAAACTGTAACACAATTAAGCGACAAAAATTATGAATCAGTATCTTATAGTTGGTTTGGTCTTTTTGGTGATTATCGCTCTTTTGGCCACCAACAAGAAACTTGTCGAAACACTCAAGAATATTTCGAAAATCGAAGAGCTTCGCAAGCGTATTCTCTATACGCTGGGTCTTCTTTTGATTTATCGCTTGGGCAGTTTTGTGGTGATTCCGGGTATCAACCCCAACCTTCTGGGCGAGGGTTCGGCGCTTGCCAACCAGTTGGACAGCAACAGCCTTCTGGGCCTGTTGAACGTGTTCTCTGGCGGTGCATTCGGCAATGCGGCAATCTTCGCGCTCGGTGTGATGCCCTACATTACCGCCTCGATCATCATTCAGCTCGCGGGTATCATGATTCCCGCCGTGCAGAAGATGCAGAAGGAGGGTGAAAGCGGTCGCCGCAAAATGAATCAGTGGACGCGCCTGCTCACGATCATCGTACTGATGCTCCAAGGCCCGGCGTACATCACTAACCTGTACCATGAAGTTCCGCAGGCGTTCGTTTACGGTAACACGCTCTGGTTCGGAATCTACGCGACGATAATCCTCATCGCCGGCACCATGTTCATCATGTGGCTCGGTGAGAAGATTACCGACAAGGGTATCGGAAACGGCATTTCGCTCATCATCATGATCGGTATCGTGGCACGTCTTCCCCACGCACTGTTGGCCGAGGTCAACGCGCGTCTGGGTACGTCGTCTCCCGGCAGCGTCATCATGATTATCATCGAGCTGGTGCTTCTGTTCCTGGTATTCATGGCTACGATCGCTCTCGTGCAGGCTGTCCGCAAGGTGCCTGTGCAGTATGCAAAGCGTATGGTCGGCAACAAGCAGTACGGCGGTGTGCGTCAGTACGTGCCCTTGAAGATGAATGCAGCCAATGTGATGCCTATCATCTTCGCTCAGGCTCTGATGTTCATCCCGATGCTGTTCAGAAACATCGCTCCCGGCTTTGCCGGTGCGTTCGCGTCGGTGACGGGTTTCTGGTACAACTTCACGCTTGCAGTGCTGGTAATCGCATTTACCTACTTCTACACCGCGATTATCATCAATCCTCAAATGATGGCGGACGACATGAAGCGCAACGGCGGCTTTATCCCGGGTGTCAAGCCGGGTAAGCAGACGGTGAACTACATCGACAACATCATGACGCGAATCACCCTTCCGGGTTCGATCTTCCTCGCAATCGTGGCCATTCTGCCCGCATTCGCGATGAGATTCCTCAATATTCAGCAGGCGTTCGCCTACTTCTATGGAGGTACGTCGCTGCTGATTATGGTGGGTGTGATTCTCGACACTCTGAAGCAGATAGAGAGCCACCTGTTGATGCGTCACTATGACGGTCTGATGAAGACCGGACGTATTCAGGGTCGCCACTAAACGTTTTCTTAGAGTCAGGGAAAATGATATATTTGAAGACAGACGAAGAGATTGAACTGCTGCGCGAGAACAACATTCTCGTGAGTCGCACGCTCGCCGAAGTGGGTCGCCGCATCGCACCGGGCGTTACGACCAAGCAGCTGGACACGCTGGCCGAGGAGTTCATACGCTCGCACGGCGCAGTCCCGGCTTTTCTCGGATACATGGGCTACCCGGCATCGTTGTGCATTTCGGTCAACGATCGGGTGGTTCATGGAATCCCGTCTGACAAATGCGTCCTGAAAGAGGGCGACATTGTTTCCGTCGATTGCGGTACGTTTTTAAAGGGGTTTGTTGGCGACTCGGCATATACGTTTGCCGTGGGCGAGGTGTCTGACGAAGCAAGACAGCTCATGGAGGTCACCAAAGAGGCTCTTTACAAAGGTACGGCGCAGGCCAAGGCCGGGAATCGCGTGGGCGACATCTCGGCGGCCGTGCAGGAATACGCCGAGAGTTTCGGCTACGGCGTAGTGCGCGAATTGGAGGGACACGGATGCGGTCGTAAGATGCACGAAGACCCGGGTGTCCCCAACTATGGCGCGCGAGGCAGAGGCCCTCTGCTCAAAGAGGGTATGGTCATCTGCATCGAACCTATGATTACGATGGGAAACAAGGCCGTTGTTTTCGAACGGGACGGTTGGACGGTACGTACACGCGACGGCAAGCCGGCGGCACACTACGAGTTCGCAGTTGCGGTTCGCAAGGGCGGCCCGGACGTACTGACCGATTACAGTATCATCGAAGAAGCAATTAAAAACGAATAATCGACTCTATGGCAAAGCAGACTGCTATCGAACGGGACGGAACGATCATCGAGGCGTTGTCGAACGCAATGTTTCGCGTCGAATTGGATAACGGCCACGTTATCACGGCCCACATCTCCGGAAAGATGCGCATGCACTACATCAAGATTCTTCCCGGAGACAAAGTAAAAGTGGAGATGACCCCTTACGATTTGAGTAAGGGTCGTATATCTTTCAGGTACAAATAACCAAAGATTGCTTGAAAATCATGAAAGTAAAAGCATCAATCAAGAAAAGAAGCGAGGATTGCAAGATTGTGAAGCGCAAAGGCAAGCTCTACGTAATCTGCAAGAAGAATCCCAAGTTTAAAATGCGCCAAGGGTAATGTTTAAACGGTTAATTAAAGAAAAGAATTTATGGCACGTATAGTCGGTGTAGATTTACCAAAAAATAAGAGAGGCGAGATCGGTTTGACCTATATTTACGGTATCGGTCGTTCGACGGCTCGCAGAATTCTCGACGAGGCTGGCATCAGCTATGACCTCAAAGTACAGGATTGGACTGACGATCAGGTCGGCGCAATCCGTTCGAAGATCGCAGAGTTGGGTATTAAGGTCGAGGGCGAATGCCGTTCGGTCGTACAGCTCAACATCAAGCGACTGATGGATATCGGTTGCTACCGCGGTATCCGTCACCGTCTGGGTCTGCCCGTTCGCGGTCAGAGCACCAAGAACAACGCCCGCACGCGCAAGGGTCGCAAGAAGACTGTCGCTAACAAGAAAAAGGCAACTAAGTAATAGGAGAGAGTTATGGCAAAGAAAACAACAGTTAAGAAGAAGGTTGTCAAGGTTGGTACGATGGGCAATGCCTACGTTCACTCGACTTTCAATAACGTTATCGTTACCCTGACCAACGAGGTCGGCGAGGTTATCAGCTGGTCGTCGGCGGGTAAGATGGGTTTCCGCGGCTCTAAGAAGAACACTCCCTATGCAGCACAGACGGCTGCCGCCGATTGTGCGAAGGTTGCTTACGACATGGGTCTGCGCAAGGTTAAGGTTTACGTCAAGGGTCCCGGTGCCGGTCGCGAGTCGGCTGTCCGTACTATTCACGGCGCAGGTATCGAGGTTACCGAGATTATCGACGTAACGCCGATGCCGCATAACGGTTGCCGTGCTCCTAACCGTCGCCGCGTATAATCGCTCCGATGAAGGACTAACGACAACAAACAAACGATCTATTAAAAAAGTAAAAAGCAATGGGAAGATATATAGGACCAAAATCGAAAATCGCCCGCAAGTTCGGCGAGGCTATTTATGGTGCGGACAAAGTGCTTGAAAAGAGAAACTACCCTCCCGGACAGCACGGTCTGGCCCGCAAACGCAAGAAGGTTTCGGAGTACGGAACCCAGCTTAGCGAGAAGCAGAAGGCAAAGGCTACTTACGGTCTGTTGGAGAAGCAGTTCTCGCGTACCTACGAGGAGGCTGCCCGCATGGGCGGCATCACGGGTGAGAACCTGCTCAAACTCTTGGAGTGCCGTCTGGACAACGTAGTGTACCGTCTCGGTATCGCGCCCACCCGCGCCGCTGCCCGTCAGCTCGTTTCGCACCGCCACATCTGCGTCAACGGCGAAGTAGTCAACATTCCGTCGTACTCGCTTCGCATCGGCGACGTGGTGTCGGTTCGCGAGAAGTCTAAGTCTCTGGAAGTTATCACATCTTCACTCGCAGGCGCTGCCAAGAGCCGCTACTCGTGGCTCGAATGGGACAACGCTTCGATGAGCGGTAAGTTCATGCAGAAGCCCGAGCGCGAGGAGATCCCTGAGAACATTAAGGAGCAGCTTATCGTCGAGTTGTACTCCAAGTAGTAATTAAACAACAAATTCAATATTATGGCAATATTAGCATTTCAGAAACCTGAAAAGGTTATCATGCTCGAATCCACTTCGTCGTTCGGACGCTTCGAGTTCCGACCGTTGGAGCCCGGATTCGGTATGACCGTCGGCAACGCTCTGCGTCGCATCCTTCTCTCCTCGTTGGAGGGCTATGCGATTACGACCGTGAAGGTTGCCGGTGTCGATCATGAGTTTGCCGCAGTCCCCGGAGTGATGGAGGGAATGATTGATATCATCCTCAGCCTCAAACAGGTCCGTTTCATCCGCACCGTTGACAATCAGGACACCGAGAAGGTGTCGGTTAACGTTGCCGGCGTTACGGAGCTCACGGCGGGATATATCTCCAACTATCTCTCTTTCTTCAAGGTTCTGAATCCCGACCTCGTAATCTGCCACCTCGCCCCCGGCACGAAGATGCAGCTGACCCTCACCATCGGCAAGGGTCGCGGCTATGTTCCCGCCGAGGAGAACACGCCGGCCGACTGCGAGTTCGGAACGCTCCCTATCGACTCGATTCACACGCCGATCAAGAACGTCAAATACTCGATCGAGAACTATCGTGTCGAGCAGAAGACGGACTACGAAAAGTTGAATTTGGAGATTACTACCGACGGTTCCATTCATCCTAAGGAGGCGCTCAAAGAGGCTGCCAAGATTCTCATTCAGCACTTCATGCTCTTCTCCGACGAGAAAATCACGCTCAACATGGAGGAGAACAACGGCACCGAGGAGTTCGATGAGGATGTACTGCACATGCGCCAGTTGTTGAAGACCAAGCTCTCGGATCAGGATTTGAGCGTTCGCGCGCTGAACTGCCTGAAAGCCGCAGACGTCGACACCGTCGGCGATTTGGTGAAGCTCAACCGCAACGACCTGTTGAAGTTCCGCAACTTCGGCAAGAAGTCGCTCACCGAGCTCGACGAGCTTCTGACTTCGCTCAACCTTAAATTCGGAATGGACGTATCTATCTACAAACTTGATAAAGACTAATTATGAGACACAATAAAAAATTCAATCACCTTGGCAGACAGGCGGGTCACCGCAAGGCGATGCTGTCGAACATGGCGTCGTCGCTGATTCTGCACAAGCGCATCGAGACTACGGTTGCAAAGGCTAAGGCTGTTCAGCAGTTCATCGAGCCCCTCGTAACGAAGTCCAAGGAGGATACTACCCACTCGCGTCGTGTAGTCTTCTCGTATTTGAAGCAGAAGGAGGCCGTGACGGAGCTGTTCCGCACCATCGCCCCCAAGATTGCGACCCGTCCGGGCGGCTACACCCGTATTTTGAAGACCGGTTTCCGTCTTGGCGATGCTGCCGAGATGTGTATCATCGAGTTCGTAGACTTCAACGAGGCCTACACTCTGGGTACCGTGACCGCCGCTGCGGAGGCTAAGCCGAAGACCCGTCGTTCGCGCAAGAAGTCGACCGACGCCGTCGAGGATGCCACCGTCGTAGAGGAGAAGAAGGCCAAGAAGGCCGCAGCTCCCAAGGCACCGAAGGCTGCTGCGAAGACGGCTGCGCCTAAGGTTGCCAAGAAGACGAATGTCGGCAAGAAAATGTAATCTTTTGGATTTTTAAGCGGATATTTCCGCACATCCTGAACAAAACCCGAATGGGACGTACTTCGCGGTACTGCCCGTCCGGGTTTTTTTATTGCTATGCACGCAATTCTGCGGCTTGGAATCCGAAATATGCCGATTGTCGCTGTGCCGGTTTTGCCGGGTCGGCTCTCCCGAACGGGGAGGTACTCCCGGCGTATCGCCCGTCGGACAGGAACGCATGCGACGCGATGAGCTATTGCCGATTCGTCATCGGCAATCGTTCGAATAGGACGATGTCCGTACGCGGGTGTTGCGCCGGCCGTGTCGCTCGCCGGGCGTCCGATTCTTTCCGCCGTGCGCGGCAGGATGCGGTGAAGAGCGATTTCGTTAAGCCGAGCGCAGCGTCGAACTTGTTCGGACACTGCCGAGGCGAGAAATCGAAGAATGAAATTCAACGATTTCGAGAGTAGGCCTTCGCGCCGCATCCGCAGATGCTGCCCGTGCTCGATTCCCTGCTTGCGCAAATCAGGGAGCGGGCGATTGTCGATGGGTAATTAAAACCTGTTCCGAACCGAACGAGGCGTCGGGCCGGAACTCTGCCGGTTCCCGTTCCGTCGGGCGGGATGCTTCGCCTGCGGCTCGGAGCGACGGTTTCGATTCGTCATATTGAGCCTGAACGGAACATCTTGATGATGCCGGGCTCGATCGGAAATTCACAGTCGTTCGAATCGGTAGGGCCGGCAGTTCAACTGTTCGTCGCTTGTCGTGCGGCGTCGATGCTTGCGAGAAAGCTCCGCTCGTTGGCGGACATGGTGTCGCGGAAGGCGGCGAAATCGGGGGCGTGCCGGGGTATGGCGAGTCCGATTTTACGAAGGATGCCGTCGGTCTCCTTTATGCGGTATTCGGCTTCGAAGTGCGTTTCGGGATGGGGGAACAGCAGCAGGCCGCGCGTGGAGCGGAAGCGGTACATGTAAGTTATGGTCTTGTAGTAGATGCTCGTCGCCCGTTCGGAGCTCTCGGCATAGCTCTGCCTTTCGAGGGGGATGTACTTGGCATCGCCGACCGTCGCCGGCTCACGGCGGCTTATGAAGTCGGGATAGATGGGCTGGAAATTCTCGAACAGCAGGCGGCGGTGTCTGCCCGTTCGGTTCTCGGGGTGTATGAAGTCGCGGTTCAGGATAGTGTTAAGGTACTCCTCCCACAACCATGCGCCGTCGAAAAGAAGCCCGTAGATTCTGTCGTCGTGCCGGCCGAATGTCAGGCCTTCGTGATGCAGAATCTTCAAGCATATCGCCTGCAAAGGCCGGTATTCGGTGAAATAGGGGTGCGATACGGGCCGAAGGTTGGCGGCGATGACCTTGCGGCGGGCGCGCGGGTCATACGACGGCTGCGTCGCCGAGCGGAAGAGACTCACCGCGTCGCGCGTCGCGCTGTCGGAGGAGAGGATGCTCAGGCCGCCGGGACGTGACGCGATGTGTTCGATGGTGTGGCGCACGAGCTGCGTGAGAATGTTGTCGTGGCTGTATTCGCGGGTGGTGCAGGCTATTCTGCCCGAAAACGGCATGTTGGTGCGCAGATGCCGTGCGACGTCTATCGTGCCGCGCACGCCGGCGTCGTTGTGCTCCGTGCGGCGGTAGGTCTTGTAGAGCCCCTGAGCGCAGGCGCGTTTCAGGTAGTGGGGGAGCATGCAGGGCAGAAAGTCCCATATGTTCTCCGGGCCGGAGGTGCGGTCGAAGTCGAAGATGTTGATTGCGAAGACGCGTTGCAGCATGTAGTGCAGGAAGTAGTCGTGGCTGTCGTCGCGTGCGAAGCGCGACGATATGGTCAGCTGCGTGGCGTTGCGGCCGACGAATCCCATGGTGTTGCGCGTAGTGAGAGAGTCGTCGCGCAGCGTGAATATCGGCGAATCGCCCGAGCCGTCGCGGCAGGCGTCGATCGAGTGCGGGAAGACCAGCAAGTCGGGGTTCTCGGCGCACAACGCCCGGACGGTGCGGTCGGCAATTGGCGCGAGGTCGGCCCTATGCTCCTCTGCGAGGGAGTATGCACCGCAATTGTTGTCAGTTGTTCGCAACGGCAGCATGGTAGACCTGCTCTATTTCCGTGAACTTGGTGTCGGCATCCTGCATGCCGCGAAGATACTCTCTCAGCAGCGGCGCGAGGCGATAGTTCCAAAGGGCCTCGTAGTCGGACTCTTCGCTGCCCTCGCGGTCGAGAAAGTAGGCGCCGCCGATGCAGTAGGAGGAGTTCAGTCCTTCGACCTTCGCAATCGCATCGTTCAGAGCAGTCATGACCTTTCTTGTCTCGGGCGACAGATTCATGTTCTCGGCGCTCTCGGCGGCCGTAATCTCGTCCCACGTGAAGCGGCGGCGCATGGCGAAGTCGAAGCTCTCGACGCTGCGGTCGATGTCGTTCATCGTGCCGACGATGTAGACGTTCTCGGGAACGTAGAACTTCTCGCCGGTGTCGTGCATGTTCGAGTACTGGGTCTCGACGGCACCCTTGGGGCCGCGATAGCCGGGGTCGATGGAGAAGAAGAGCTCGCCGAAAATCCTGGATATCTCGCCGCGGTTGATCTCGTCGATGAGGAAGACGTATTTCTTCTCCACGACGGGCGTCGTGTCGGCCGTATCGGCATCGGCCGTGTTCTCGTACAAATAGTGCAGCGTCGCCCAATATGCCGATGAGTGGCAGCCGCCGATAACGGCCGTAACTTCGTTGTAGATGTTCTTGACGCTCTCCACGGCTTCGAGCGACGGAAACGCTGCGGCGAGTTTTCGGAGCCGCTCGCGCGAAACCAGATACACCTTGTCCGAACCTTTCGTTTTGAGGTTGATGTTCCCTTTGTCGGAGACGCTGTCCACCGCCATGCTCGCAGTGCCTGATTTCAGCGGTATCTCGGCGATTGCTCCGTCCTGGATTCGGGCAATCAGACCGTCGTATGCCTTGTCGAACCTCCTTTCGGCCGAAATCACCTCCTGGCTTTTGCGGCTGTCCGCCAGATTGGCCGCGGCCGCGGCGCAGAACTTCTTGAATACGCCGTCCCGGAGCTCGAAGCCGATGCTGCCGCCGTCGTCGGACTTCGCGGGGCGCAGGCCCTCGACGAAATCGGTGTAGTCGTAGGAGGGGTGGAACTGCACGAATGCGAACTGCCCGCTGCGGTCGAGCTCCTCGTCGGTCGCCGCGCCCGTCATCATGCGGGCTATCTGCTTGGCGAGGTAGGTCTTGCCCGTGCCGGGCGCGCCGGTGAATATCAGGTTGCGGACGTTTTCGAGAAGCTCCTTCTTTGCAGTGACGTATTCGTTCATATCATTCAGTCTTTTGTCGTATTCCTTGAAAAACTCCAACATCTGCCACGGGTAGGTGATTATGTCCGTCGGGTCGTGCGGTTGCAGGACGCTCCGATAGAGTCTGGATATCCCGCAGCTGTTGCGGAACCAGTCGCCGCCCGTGTATCCGGGGATTTCGTCGGATGTATATCGGCCAAGTTTTTTGTACAGCTCCGACAGACTCGATTCCTCGACTACCGTACACAGCAGATTCGGTTGCAGCGACGCGACCAGACGGTGCGTGGCGGCCCGCATGTCGCGCTTGGTGTACTTGCGTATCGTATTTTTGATTTGCCGATAGACATTCCACTGCGGTTCGGTCTGATTTTCGGCCACGGTGCGGAGCAGCGGAGCCAATTCGTCCCAGTGCGCCAGTATCGCCTGCTTGTCGGCAGTCGAGAAATAGCCTTGTTGGAGGTTTGCGACGCAATGGTCTCTCGCCCGTTCGAAAAAGTTGTAGAATACCTCCTTGTCCCAATCCTCCCAGCGGGTCTTGGTCCGCGCCTCCTCGATGAATCGGGGGACGTATTTGCGATAGTCGTTCAGCCAAGACTCCCAGACTTCGATTTCGGAGCAGAGGCTCTTTAAAGATTTTCGGGGTGCGTGCATTTTATGGCAGAGAGTTTTAAAGGCGTATTGATTATGTTCGGTCGTTATGCAAATATAATGAATTATGTTTGCAAATGCAAATCGGCATTCGGATCCGTTGTCCGAATCCGAATGCCGAAAAACAATGAGCGATTATTTTTTCACAGTGATTGCGGCCGCATTGTCCCATGCAGTCCAAAGCGAACGGAGAATCGCACGCTGTTTTTTAGATTTTTCCCTCGCTCGGCTCGTTCGGAATGACATCGAAGCGTGCGGGTAAAACGCACAAAAAAGCAATTATCAATTTTTCATTGATAATTGCTGATTGCGAAGCCCGCTGCGTTACATCCACTTCTTGTAGCGGAAGTACCATATGGTGACTCCCGAGAAGAGCAGCATCAGACCTATCGCGAAGATGTAGCCCGTGGGTATGACGAATCCGTTGGAGAGCGTCCAGTGCCAGTCGAGCTCGGGCATGTACTTGAAGTTCATGCCGTAGATGCTTGCTACGAGCGTCGCGGGCATGAAGATGACGGCGGCCACGGAGAAGATTTTCACAATCTCGTTCTGCTCGATGTTGATAAGTCCCAGCGCGGCGTCCTGAATATAGTCCAGACGCTGGAAACTGAAATCGGCATGATTGATAAGCGAGCTCACGTCCTTCAACATGAGTTGCAGGCGCGGGTAGATGTCGTTGGGGAAGCGCTCCGAACGCAGAATGCCCGAGAGCACGCGCTGGCGGTCGAAGATATTTTCGCGCAGAGTCATGGTGCTCTCCTGCAAGGCGTTGATGCGATGGATGATGGCCTTGTCGATGGTGTCCTCGGTGTTGATGTCGCGGCTCAGCGTGGAAATCTGGCGTGCCACGAGCTCCACGAGGTCGGCGTCGAAGTCGATGCGCACCTCCAACAGCGAGATGAGGATGTGGTAGCCGGTCGAGTAGCTGCGGTAGTTCATTTGCAGACGCTTCTCGGCCTCGCGGAACGTGCGCATCTCGGAGTTGCGCACCGAGACGAGTACGCCCTCGTTGGAGATGATGAACGACACGGGTTCGACGAGGAACGTGTCGCCCGTCGGAACGAAGAAGTTGGAGTTGGAGACGATGGTGTTCTCGGTCTCGAAATACTTCGACGTGGACTCGATCTCCTCGACCTGCTGTTTGGTTTGGAGGCTTATCTCCATGAAGTTCTCGACCGCCTTCTGCTCCTTGATAGTGGGCGTGAGCATGTCGATCCACAGAATGTCGTCGTAGCCCAGGTCATCGAAGAGCTTCGTGTCGGCATTGCGGATGATTTTGTTGTATTGTTTGAGGTAAATCGTAATCATAAAGCATAATCCCTTTTTATTCACGGAGCGGCCCGGTCTGTCGCAGGCGGGGCGGTTCCGCTACCCGTTCGTAATCGTCGATAGTGAATCGGGAAGGCCGGCGCAGCTTGTGATGCGCCTAACCTCTTCAACCGGGATTGACGCGGGGCGAAATCTTCAACCCCGCGGACCAGAATTTCTGCAATGCCTTATGTTTCTGTTCGTCGAACAGGTAGTCGATGTTGCGCGTCAGGTAGTCGTAGGCGTAGTCGCGGTCGGCGTAGCCCTCGGCGACGACGGCCTCGTAGATGCGCTCCACGCCGAACGTGAGCGAACGTTGCAGTGCGTCGACGACCTCGTAGGGAGTGCCTTTGCGTGCCACCCACACTGCGAATGCGAAGGGCAGGCGCGTCAGGCGCATCCACTCGGCGGCCAGGTCGAGCGTGAAGGCGAAGCGGCCCTCCCACTCGAACACCTTGTCGCCGATGAGAAGATATGCGTCGCCCTCGGCCGGATGTTCCAGCTGAGCATAATCGAGCGTGTACCACTCGGGCGATATTTTCCACAGATGCGCGGCCAGATATCCCGTCAGCTGCACCGACGTGCGCGAGTGCGGGTCGAGAAAGACGCGGCGCACCTCTTTGAGCGGCGTGTTCGACACCAGAACGACCGTGCGCACCGGGCCCGAGGCTCCTATGCAGTAGTCGGTCACCGTCTCGGTGGCTGCGAGCGACGGCACGGCCGCTGCGGGCAGCAGCGCGATATCCGCTTTGCCCGAAATGTAGTTCTCGACGCAGTCGGCGGGAGGAGCCAGCAGAAGTTCGGCATCGAGGTTACCCTCGTGCTTCAAACCGTAGATGAACGGCACCGTATTCAGATACGATACTGCGGCTATACGTGTTACAATTGCCATCGTCCATAATTCTCGAAAACAGGTTTTATTTCCGTGAGCCCGCAAAAGGAAGGGCTTATACATCGCAAAAGTACGCAAAACATGCCACAATGCGAAATTTGCGGCGCCGAAATTTGGCATAAAAATACTTATCGGTTGATTTGCAGTATGTTGCTGTCGCGGGGTGTGTAAATTTTTTAGAAAAAATGCCGCACCCTCTTGACAACGGCCTTTTCGGTGTTATATATTTGCACTGTCAAACCGCCCGTACCGCCGCGTAGACGGCGGCTCCGCGACCCGGAATCTCCGGCGTGCGTCCCGGGCAGAACAATCTTGTGCGATATTCTTGCGACTCCGCCGCCGAGAGGTGGGTTTTCGACACCCGGCGAGTCGGGTTATCAACTTGTCGACATGTCGCAATCGACATATTGTCAGTACTGTTTTCGACTTATCAACACTGTTGTCGACAATCTGTCGACATTCAATCAACATCTTTTTCAACATGAACAGAAAACATCTCGCCGACCTTTTTCGCGAAGCGGCCGACCTGCACGGCTACGCCTTCGTCGAAGCTCCCGAGAGCGCCGTGCCCGGAATGATACGCTCCTATCCCGTGCTGTGGCTCTCGCCGCCCGTGCTCAAATCGAAGGAGGGGCGTCTCCACGGACGGATGGTCTACTCCGTGCGTCTGCGTCTGCTCGACGACGTAATGAGGCTTCCGCCCGCCCAGCGGGCTGCCCGCCACGATGCTGCCGAACGCGAACTCGTAGCGCTCTTCACCGAGCTGTCGCTCGACGACGGAGTGGCCTTCGTCGACCGCCTGAGCATCCGCATCGCGGAGTTCTCGCTCGCGCCGCACGGCGAACTATCGGCCGAGGCCGAAGCCGAAATCGTAACAATCTACTGATATCTCCGAACCCATGGACTCATACATCTCCCCCAACAGCGAATTTCCGTCGTTCGCAGGCCCGGTGGTCTACAACATCACCACGTCCGACTCCCTGCTCGACGTCGACCTCTACGAGTCGGGCAACCTCTCCGTTCCGCTTGCCTCCCGCCGCATACGCGTAGTCGACGGCAAGGCTCTGTTCGATGTCGGCCCCATACTGCGCCGCCGCATGGCCCTGCAACCAGTGGGCGGTGTCACGGGGCTGTTCGCCGACGACGGCTGCATGGCCGAAATCCACATATATGCCGGCGGAGAGTTCTCGCCGTGGGTGCGCTGCGTGGCTATGCCGCACGAACGCCGGCTGCGCATGGTCACGTCGATGCCGCCACGGCGGACCATACGCTACGGCGAGAGCGACCGCATACTGCTCTTCGTGCCGGGGCGCGTGACAGTCGAAGTCGAAGCTCTGTCGCCCGCCGGCGACCAGGCGCAGAGCTACGAGTGGGACTCCGGCGGCGGAGCCGTGGTGCTGCGCCTGCGCACCACGGACTTCGACCCCGAGACGGAGCGTTTCATCGTCCGCATCAACGGTGAAGTCGCAGTGACCTACGAGGTCGACTTCCCGGTGCGCGAGGCAGTGCGTCTGGCGTGGCGCACGGCTTCGGGGTCGGTCGAGCACTACACCTTCCCCGTCGTGGCGAGCCGCACGCTCGTTCCGGCAAGCACGGCCGTGGAGGATTCGCAGGGGCGGCGCACGGTGGCGGCCGAGGAGACGACCGAGACGGTGGTTCTCTCGCGTTTCGAGCCCGCGGCGCTGACGGCGGCCATAGCCGGTGCCGTGTCGTCGCCGCAGGTGTGGACGGTCGACGACGAGCGCGGAATATACAATCCCGTGGAGGTGGTCGATGCCCGCACCGAGTACTACGGCTTCGGCGAGCTGCGCAACATCCGTCTGACGCTGCGACCCGTTAAAAACACCCGTCTGTCATGAAACTCTATATCGACTCCGCGGAGTGTCCGTTCGACAGTTCCGTGCGTCTCGGGCTAAGCTACTCGGCCGAAGCGCTCGCCGACGTCGAGAGCTCCCGGCAGGGCGTCGGGATAACGCTCGCCGTGCCGGCTACGGCCCAGACCGACGACATCTTCGGCGCGGCGCGCGACGTGCTCTCCGCGCGGCGCTTCAATGCGGCGCACCATACGGCCCGAATCGAATTCGACGGCGTGACGCTCCACTCCGGCACTGCCGTGCTGCTCGGAACGGAGTGCACGGCCGACGGCGCCGCCCGGTACACCGTAGGAATCACGGGCGGCTCGTCGAAGTGGGCCGAGAGCGCAGCCCGCAGCCGTTTCTCCGCGATACCTCTCGACTGCATGGCGCACTTTACGCCCTCGGGCATCGAGGAGAGCTGGACGTCGGACGGCCCGGTGAAGCTGCTTCCCGTGTTGCGCGACACCTACGAGCGGACGAACTCCTCGGTTGGGCTCGCCGCCCCGGAGCGGATGCTTTCGGTCGACGACTTCCACCCCTTCGTCTCGGTGGCGGCGCTCGTCGAAGCCATATTCGCGCAGTCGGGCTACACCGTGCGCAGCGACTTCTTCGCCACTTCGATTTTCCGTTCGCTCTACGTGAGCGGCGCCTACGCCTCGACCGATGTCGCCGCCCTGCGCAACCGCATGGACTTCTCGGCCCGCCGCTCGGCCGACGGAGAGTCGACGGCCGATGCCAACGGCCGCGTCTACTTCTCGCCGTACATGACCGTATGTTCGGTGGGCAACTTCGTCGACAGTTTCACGGCCGATGCCGGCGACGGGCTCTATACCCGCGGCGATTGTCTCGGTTTGGAGGAGGACCAGCTGGTGTTCCGCCCCACGACGACGGTACGGGCGGGATTCGAGTACGGAATACGCTACGTGACCGACTACCGCATACGCTCGCGAACGCGCCTGACAGGGTTCGACACCGTGTATCTGCCGCCGCTCGACGAGGTGCGCTTCGAACTCGCCAACCGTTTCGAAGACCGCCGCGACGGGTTGAGACCTCGGTTTTCGTATCGTGTCGTCGTGTTCGACCATGTCGAGGGGGCGAGTTACCGGCTTGTCTGCACGTCGGCCGAGGGGCAGTTCGAGATGGGGCGTTTCTCGACGCGTTCGGCGAGTGTGGCCACATCGTCGTCGTCGAGTTACGGCGACCCGGTGCTCTATCGCTTCGTCTCGGAGGGCATATGGCGGAAGTACACGGGCGACTGGGCGCTCTACGACGGATACGTGGGCGAGACGGGGCGTATGGAGGTGCACGTTACGCTGCGCACGCCGGCCGAGGAGCTCTCGGCGACGTCGCCCAAGAAGTTCCACACGATGTATATGTCGGGTGCCGAGCGGGGCATGACGCTGCGCATGCTCGAAGGGTGCACCCTCAGGCCCGACTTCTCCTCTGCGCCAGGCTACGGCGCGAAGCTCACCTTCGCCGACATATCGCATCACGCCGTGCGGCAGTCGGAGTTCCTGGAATCGCTCCGGCAGATGTTCAACCTCAGATTCCACACCGACGAAGAGCTTCGCGAAGTGCGCATCGAACCGGCGACGATGTTTTTCAACGGCGTGGAGGCGGATTGGAGCGATCGCATCGACCTCTCGCGTCCAGTGGCTTCGCATGATTTGGCGCTCGAAGCGCACGACACGCTCACGCTGGGGTACCGCGACGACGACGGCGCCGTGAGACGGTTCAACGCCGCGAACGATACCGTATTCGGCGAGTGGAGCGCCCAGACGGGGTGCTACGGTGCCACGCAGGGTGTCGAGACCGTGCGCTCGCCGATGTTCTCGCCGACGATAAACGTCGACGGACAGTACGAATCCGCTCCGTCGGCTCTGCTGATGCAGGTGTGCGACCGCGACGATGCGTCGGGCTCGACGGCCGTTACGCCGCGCATCGTGATATGGTTCGGCATGAAGGAGCTTCCGGCGGGCGAGCGCTGGGTGTTTCCCGCCGGACGGTCGAGCTACCCGCTGGCGGCATTCAACCTCCCGCCGTGGCGCGTGACGCCGACCGGCGGAACGCTCTGCTACGAGGATCGCGACGGCGGGCGCGGATTGCACCGCTACTACGATGCCGAGGTGGAGAGGCGGCGCACGGCACGCGCAGTGACGCTCTACATGCGCCTGTCGCCCGACGACTGGGCGGCGCTGCACCGCACGGGAGGTACGGTGCCGGGTGCCGACTCCGTCTTCCGGCTCACGATAGGCGGCGAGACGGGGCGTTACATGCTGCGCTCGGTTGAGGATTACGACCCGCGCGACGCATCGACCCGATGCACGTTCGAACAGCTGACGACCATAAGAGAGTGAACCATGCACGACGAGAGAATAATCGACTCGATCGAACGCCTGTACGGCGGCGGTCTTCCGCAGGGTGCCCTGCGGCGCATGGCATCGCTCGGACTGCTCGACATACGGGCCTGCGAGCGCCGGGTAATCGCCGGCGAGGTGTCGGAGGAGGTGCGGGGCGGTGCTACCAAGGCGCGGGCCATGGAGAATGCGGCCGAACGGCACGCATGCTCGTTCGAGAAGGTGCGCGCGATAGTTTACCGGAGGTAGAAATGAGTAATTAGTAATGTGCAATTAGCAATTGACTGGAAATTTATGCGACAAATCAGAATCACCGACAGGACGGACGCCTCCTGTCTCATCGAAATCGAAGGCGT
Source organism: uncultured Alistipes sp. (assembly GCA_947174295.1). Lineage (GTDB taxonomy): Bacteria > Bacteroidota > Bacteroidia > Bacteroidales > Rikenellaceae > Alistipes. The sequence continues at coordinate 19,535 of CAMWIG010000014.1, forward strand.
CATAGGCGTGGCCGAAGAGTGGCAGTTCGACGAACCCGCATCGCGCGTGGCCACCTACGAGAAGTTCCGCGCCGAAGTGGAGCGAATCAGGGCCGTCGAGGCCGACCGCGTGAGGGTCGACATACGTTCGACGGGCGGCGACGTGAACGACGCGCTGATGATATACGAAGCCCTGCGTTCGCTCGATGCCGAGGTTACGACATGCTGCTACGGATACGCGGCTTCGGCGGCGACAATCGTGGCTCAGGCGGCATCCGAAGGGCGCAGGCTCATGTCGGCGAATGCCCTCTACCTCATCCATAACTCGATATGCGCCGTCGAGGGCAATGCGGCCGAGATAGGCGGCAGCGTGGAGCTGCTGCGCAAGACCGACGAACGTCTGGCCGAGGTCTACGCCTCGCGGTCGGGGCGCGCCGCCGGAGAGTTTGCGGCTCTGATGGCCGAAAACAACGGCAACGGACGCTGGCTCTCGCCCGACGAGGCTCTGGCGGCGGGTCTTGTCGACGAAATCGTCGGTGTGCAGCCAGGCGGCGGAACGCTGGCAGGCAACGTCGTGCGAGCCTTGGGTTCGCTCTTTCGCCGGGGCACGCCGCCTCCCGCCGCGCAGTGCAGCATCTTCCGGCTCGAAGAGCCGTTCCCGCATGAAGAACCGGCGGGAGGCGTCGCCTTCGACGAGGGGCAGCGTACCGTCGCAGCCACGGCTACGCGCCCGACCGAAGACCCCTCGATTGCCGACCCCTGCCTCTCGCCGAACGCACGGGCCTACGCCGAGGACGCAAGGCGAATCAACAGGGGTTGATTCGCAATTAGAAATCAGCAATGAGTAATTAGCAATTGTCCAACGAAATAATATTCGGCGTTTTCGATAAACCGCACACAATCGTGCTTACGCCAATTGTTTCTCTTTCGCTGCACTTGCTTTATCAACGCTGTTCCACCCCGCTGGCATACAGCAAGCCCTCACGTTCGCACCACTGCGTTTAAACAACGGTATCCACGCTTACACACGGCAAGTCCCCTCTACATACAGAAAGTCCTCCCTTTGGCAAAGGGAGGATTTAGGAGGGAATGTCAATATGCATAATAAGACATATCCCCGAAAACAAGGAATAGCGAGTATCGCTTTCATATCAAACGACATTAATCAACCAAATCAACTTACTATTATGTCTTACATCGAATCAGCAAAAACCTACACAGGCAACGACCTCGAAACCATCTTTTTCCGTCCCATGCTCAGCGGCCCGTCGGCTGCCGACCTCGGAGTGCGCATCC
>CAMWIG010000015.1 GCA_947174295.1 uncultured Alistipes sp.
ATGTTTCTAAGACACAGGCCTACTTCACCTAACAGCGCTGGTCGGACGTGCTTCCGATAGTGCCGCCGACCGAGGAGCGGGTAGCCGAATTCCTGAAATACACCGACTGCACATGGGACGATGCGGTCGGCATAATCCCCGTCGCGCACCGCGAGGCGCTCGTCTGGCACGTCGCGGTGAACGGCGTGATGGCCGGCTGCCGCCCCGAGTTCATGCCGCTGCTGCTGGCGTTCACCGAAGCGATGAGCGCTCCCGATTTCCGACGCAGCCTCGCAAGCACGCACGGATGGATACCCTACTGCTGGATAAACGGCCCGGTGTCGCGGCAGCTGGGTCTGGATTGCGGGCAGGGCGAAATCTCGGAGCCGCGCAACGCCGCAATCGGGCGGTTCATCAATCTGGCGATGATGAATCTCGGAGGATACTACGTCAAGGAGAACCGCATGGGCACGTTCGGCTATCCGATGCCGTGGTGCATGGCCGAGGACGAGCAGGCCTGCCTGCGGATAGGATGGGCTCCCTACCACGTGCAACAGGGATTCGGCATGAACAGCAACACGCTCACGGCGGCATCGGCTCTGATGTGGGGCAACAACCTCGCACCGGCCGTCACCGACGGCGAACGCATCATGCAGCTCATGGCCTGGGACATCGCCCAGCGCGGGCAGTTCGCCCTGGGCAGCGGCAAGCAGTTCACCCACCGCACGATACTCGTCACCGAGTACGTGGCCCGCGACCTGGCGCGCACCTATCCTGCGAAGGAGTCTTTGGAGGAGGCCCTGGTAGCCGCGGCACGACGGCCGGCGCACGAACGGGCTCTGGCCAACTACTGGGCCAATCCGGGTTCGGCGTTCGACCCCGGGAAATACCCGGTCGAACGGCACGTACAGCGCATCGTTCTCAACGAACACGGAGAGCTTACCGACGCCCCGGAGTGGTGCGCGACCGACGAACGCATATACACCGTACCGACCATGAAAGCCGGCATGACGGCGATGCTCGTCACGGGCGACCCCAACCGCAACAAGGTGCAGACCATGCCCGGCGGCGGATACGCCACCGTGGAGATAAAGCTCCCCGCAGCATGGGATGTCCTGACAGCCGAACTCGGATATCGTCCGCTCGCGGAGTTCGAGCTCGCGGAATAAGCGGCCGTATGCGCCCGTCCGCGGCCGGAGCCCGGAGTATCCCGGATATCAGCCGCGCACGTAGTGGGGCATGTCGGGCGGGAGGACGGTCGAGAACTCGACCAGACCGCCTATCGTTCCGTCGGCACGGCGCCATGCGGTCTGGTGGATGAGTTTGCGCACGCCGCGCTTCTCGATAGTGTAGGAGTTCGAACCGCCCTCGGCGAGCAGACGGCGTATGACGGCCTGCGACGCAGGAGTGTGGCACGCCATGAGGTCGGCGCCGATAAGGTCGCCGTGCGCTGCGAAGGTCTCGCGCGAGCGGCGGTTCATGTAGATTATCCGGCACTCGGCATCGCACACCGTGACGGCGCACTCGATATCCTCGTACCACTTTTCAAATTCAAAATCCATAATTCAAAATTCAAAAATTGCCCTGCCGCCGACCCTCGGCCGGCCACCAGCAGCGAACGTCGAGCACACACAGCACAGACTCAAAATTCAGCGCCGGCCGCAATAATAGCCAGCCCTGCCGCCAGGCCATGACCGGCAGCCCGCAGCGGATGCGAGCATACACGGCACAGGCTCGGAAATCGACACCGGCCGCAAAAATCGACGGCCCTACTGCGAAATCTTGACCAGCTGCTCGCGGTAGGCGTTCAGTATGCGCGACTTGGATATGAAGCCGAGATAGTGATTCTGCTTGTCGACCACCGGCAGCATCCATGTGTTGTTCTCCTTGAACTTGGGCAGAAGGCTCTGTATCTGCTCGTGTTCGAGAATCCTGTCGGGCGGCTGAATCATGTAGTTCGTTATCGACGTGCCCCACTTCTCGCGCTTGAACATGTCCTCGCGCAGGTCGTCGAGCTGCACTACGCCGAGCAGGTGCCCGAAGTTGTCGATGACGGGGAATATGTTGCGGCGGGCCGAGGCGATGATATGCACGATGTCGCCCAGCGTGAAATTCTCCTTAATGCGCACGAAGTCGGTCTCCATCAGCTCGTCGAGTTTCAGGAACACGAACACCGACTCGTCCTTGTTGTGCGTGAGCAGCTCGCCGCGCTGGCGCAGCTGCTTGGTGTATATCGAGTCGGGGTCGAGGTAGTGGTCGACGGCGAACGATATGCAGGCCGTAATCATCAGCGGGATGAAGAGTCCGTAGCCGTTCGAGAGCTCGGCGATGAGAAATATCGACGTGAGCGGAGCATTCATCACGCCGGCCATGACTCCCGCCATGCCCACCAGCGTGAACGATACTATCGGCACGTCCCAGCCGAAGAGCATGTTGCACGCAAGCGCCACGATGGCCCCCATGAAGGCTCCGACGAAGAGCGAGGGCGCGAACGTACCGCCTACACCTCCCGCGGCGTTTGTCGAGGCCATGGCCACGACCTTGAAGAACATGATGGCCGTGACGTAGAGCAGCACGACCCACTCTATCGACGAGAACCGGTAGAAGAGCGAGTTGTCGAACAGTTGGTCGGGATGTCCGTGCATGAGCGACGTGAAGCCCTCGTATCCCTCGCCGTAGAGCGGCGGGAAGATGAAAATCAGCACGCCGAGCACCACGCCCGCGGCCGCCCACTTCTTATACTGGCTGTCGAGCGAACGGAAGAATGCGCCCACGCGCGAGTTCACGGTGGTGAAGTAGAACGACATGAGTCCGCACAGCACGCCGAGAGCGATGAAGAGCGGAATCTGCCACAGCTCGAACGCGTCGTCGGGCGTGAGCGTGACGGCGAGTATCGGGTCGAAACCGCGCAGCATGAAGGCCATGGTCGTAGCCGTAATCGAGGCTATGAGAAGCGGAATGACCGAACCGGCCGTAATGTCGAGCATCAGAATTTCGAGCACGAACACCACTCCCGTAATCGGCGCCTTGAATATGGCGGCCAGCGCAGCACCCGCGCCGCAGCAGAGCAGCAGCGTGATGTTGCGGTAGTTGAGCCGCGCGAGTTTTCCGACATTGGAGCCTATGGCCGCACCCGTGAGCACAATCGGGGCCTCGGGGCCGACCGAGCCTCCGAATCCGATGGTCGTCGCACCTCCCACTATCGACGTCCACATGTTATGGCGTGCGATTCGCGACCCCTTGCTCGACATGGCGTAGAGCACGCAAGCGCCACGATGGCCCCCATGAAGGCTCCGACGAAGAGCGAGGGCGCGAACGTACCGCCTACACCTCCCGCGGCGTTTGTCGAGGCCATGGCCACGACCTTGAAGAACATGATGGCCGTGACGTAGAGCAGCACGACCCACTCTATCGACGAGAACCGGTAGAAGAGCGAGTTGTCGAACAGTTGGTCGGGATGTCCGTGCATGAGCGACGTGAAGCCCTCGTATCCCTCGCCGTAGAGCGGCGGGAAGATGAAAATCAGCACGCCGAGCACCACGCCCGCGGCCGCCCACTTCTTATACTGGCTGTCGAGCGAACGGAAGAATGCGCCCACGCGCGAGTTCACGGTGGTGAAGTAGAACGACATGAGTCCGCACAGCACGCCGAGAGCGATGAAGAGCGGAATCTGCCACAGCTCGAACGCGTCGTCGGGCGTGAGCGTGACGGCGAGTATCGGGTCGAAACCGCGCAGCATGAAGGCCATGGTCGTAGCCGTAATCGAGGCTATGAGAAGCGGAATGACCGAACCGGCCGTAATGTCGAGCATCAGAATTTCGAGCACGAACACCACTCCCGTAATCGGCGCCTTGAATATGGCGGCCAGCGCAGCACCCGCGCCGCAGCAGAGCAGCAGCGTGATGTTGCGGTAGTTGAGCCGCGCGAGTTTTCCGACATTGGAGCCTATGGCCGCACCCGTGAGCACAATCGGGGCCTCGGGGCCGACCGAGCCTCCGAATCCGATGGTCGTCGCACCTCCCACTATCGACGTCCACATGTTATGGCGTGCGATTCGCGACCCCTTGCTCGACATGGCGTAGAGCACGCGCGTAACGCCCTCCGAGATGTTGTCCTTGACGATATACCGCACGAACAGCGTGGCCAAGATGATGCCCACGACCGGGTATATAAGGTAGAGGAAGTGCGACTCCTCGACCGGAAACCAGCTCACGAGGCAGGTCTTTATCGTGTGCAGCAGCACCTCGAACAGATATGTCCCCAACCCGGCGAGCACGCCCACGACGATAGCCAGCACGGCCATCGTCTGGCTGTCGCTGAGCCGTTTGGTCACCCGCAGGAAAAACCTGTATGCACGTTCGTATCGAGCCATAAGGCCTTAGCAATTAGTAATTAGTAATTAGCAATTAGAAATTAGAAATTAGCGATGTTCGTGTACTCGGGGCAGCTGCAAGCATCTGTCATTCTGAGCCGTAGGCAAAGAATCTGTCATTTAGATTCTTCACTCCACTACGTTCCGTTCAGAATGACCGGCCGCAGACAGCCCCCCCAAAAAAATTACTCATTACTCATTGATAATTACTCATTGCGGTAGCGTGCCGCCTGCTCGGCAATCAGCGCCGCATCGTCGAAGTAGTCGATGCGCATCGAGCGGCGCACGTCGGCCAGCGTCTCGGCGGCGGCGGCTCGCGCGCACTCCGAACCGCGGCGCAGAAACTCGTAGACATCCTCGATATGCTGCTCGAAGTAGCGGCGGCGCTCGCGAATCGGGTCGAGCGTCTCGTTGAGCACGGCGATGAGCAGGCGCTTGACCTTTACGTCGCCCAGACCTCCTCGGCGGTAGTGCGCCTTCAACTCGTCGAGCGACGCATAGTCGGGCAGATACTTGGCGAAGTGCTCGTCGCGGCAGAAGGCGTCGAGGTAGGTGAATACCGTGTTGCCCTCGACCTTGCCCGGATCCTCGACGCGCAGATGGTCGGGGTCGGTATACATTCCCATGACCTTCTTCTTCACCTCGTCGGCCGTGTCCGACAGATAGATGCAGTTGCCGAGCGACTTCGACATCTTGGCCTTGCCGTCGGTTCCAGGCAGACGCATGCAGGCGGCATTGCCGGGCAGCAGGATTTCGGGCTCGACGAGCGTCGGGCCGTAAACCGAGTTGAACTTGTGGACGATTTCGCGCGTCTGCTCGATCATGGGCTCCTGGTCCTCGCCCGCAGGCACGGTCGTGGCCTTGAACGCCGTGATATCGGCCGCCTGGCTTATCGGATATGTGAAGAATCCCACGGGAATGCCCTGCCGCTGCTGCGTGTCGCCCTCGACGGCGTTCTCGGCGAAGCCGCGCATCTGAATCTCGGCCTTGACGGTCGGGTTGCGCTGCAAACGCTGCACAGTCACCAGATTCATGTAGTAGAATGCCAGCTCGCACAGCTCGGGAACCTGCGACTGTATGAAGAGCGTCGAGCGCTCGGGGTCGAGACCCGCCGAGAGGTAGTCCAGCGCCACCTCGACGATGTTCTGACGCACCTTTTCGGGGTTGTCGGCATTGTCGGTGAGCGCCTGCGCGTCGGCAATCATGATGAATATCTTCTCGAACTCTCCCGAATTCTGCAACTCCACGCGGCGGCGCAGCGAACCCACGAAGTGGCCGAGGTGGAGTTTTCCGGTCGGGCGGTCGCCCGTAAGGATGATTTTACCCATAGTAACTTATATCGTTTTCGTTTTTAATAGCAATGAACCCACAAATATAGTAAAAGTCGGGCGCCGAAACAAACATTGACCCGATTTTGCCGCGACCGCGATTCCGGCCAGAGCCGTGACGGCCGAAACGCCGCGCCGGGCATGACCCCGCACCGCAGAAGACGAAAAATGCGGAAGAGACGGCGACAGCCCTCTTCCGCATGTCGGCTCACGGCCCGGCGCGTGCGGCTACTCGTTGAAGAGTATGAACAACGCGTGCTTCTGCTCCTCGGGCGAGCGGTACTGTTCGTAGAGACAGCGGTACTCCGCATTCTCTTTGAGGTTCGCAGCACGCAGCAGCTGCCGGGCGAGGTTCTGCTCCACGCCGCGCCAATCCTTTATCTGCTTGTAGGGGAAGGCCTCGCGATTGCCGAGGAACTGCACGAGATAGCCTATCGCACGGTCTATGGCGCCGTCGGCCGAATCGTAGAGGTCGATGCCCATCGTGCGGGCCACGACGCACATGTCGAGCAGATGCGTCAGGTTGTAGGTCGAATATCCGAACGCCGTCGTGCGGGCGAGTTCCAGCGGCTGTCGGCCGTCGGCCTCGATTTGCGGACGCAGACGCCGCTCGGCGAAGCTCTCGGCCAGCTCGCGGGCCACGTCGTCGCGGCCCGCGAACAGTGCGAAGAGCACCGTCTGCACGTCGTAGGCCACGCCGTGGTTGTTCTTCGCGGCGTATTCACCCAGACCGCCGTCGCTCGTGCGCAGCCAGTCGACATACTCCGAGAACCACTCGCGCAGGGCTTTCATGTCCTTTTTCGAGAGGTAGCCGTCGCGCTCCAACACGCGTATGGCGTCGACGGCCTCGATGAACGAATAGGTGTCGAGCACACCCTCCGGGCGGCCCAGACCGCCGTTGCGGCCCGGAACCATCTGCGCGTAGACGGCGTTGGGATTCATCATCGTGCGCGGATTTATGAACCACGTGCGCAGCATCGACGCGGCCTTGCGTGCATGCTCGGGGCGCCTGCCGAGCAGATAGGCCCCGGCCAGACGTTGCAGACGCGAAGTGAAGTCGCCCAGACGGTCGCGGTCGAACTGTTTGAGTTCGGGATTCGACTCTCCGTCGCGACGCACGTAAGGCAGACCGTCGGCCGTAGCCGGGTTCGGCCACCAGTAACGGCCCATGCTGATGTAGTCGTGCTTGTCGCCGCTCGGCGGAGTCATCCCCTTGTCGACCACTGTCGGGTCGGGCAGTGCGAGCAGCTTGTCGGCATCGCGCAATGCACGGTCGTATAGCGACTTCACACGCGCATCGCCCTCATCGAGGGCCCGGCGCACACGCTCGGCCCTCTCGGCATTAAGCATGAACGGCTGTGCGCCGACCGGCAGAACCGCACCGAGCAGCAGCACCGGCAGGAGACGTAAGGATTCGAGAACTTTCATAGTTTAAGGTCGGATTGGTTGACCAAATATACGAAGTTTTTGCATACGACCGACCGTCGGGACAAATTTTTTTTGTTGCGGGCAATTTGGTATAATTGGTTTTTTGAGTTACTTTTGCTGTCCGAAACGAAAAAAAGAAACCCCGGAATGAACTCTACATCCACGTCGCATCAGGTCGACGTAGTACTCAAACATATAAAGGATCTGCTGTACAGCGGCCGTCTCGAACCCGGCGAGCGCCTGCCCGCCGAGCGTCGTCTGGCCGCGCAGCTCAACGTCAGCCGCGCACACGTGCGCACGGCTTTCCAGAAGCTGGAATTTTACGGCATCGTGAAGACATACCCCCAAAGCGGCACCGTGGTGGCGCAGGAGAAGATGCAGGTGCTCAACAGCCTGATAATCGACGCGCTGAAAATCGACCGCTACGACTTCCGCTCGCTGGTCGACGTGCGCGTTCTGCTCGAAATCGAGGCCATAAAGCTCTGCGCACGCAACCGCACGGACGAAGACCTGGCGAACATCGAGGCGGCCCTCGACGAGTGCGAAGCCAAGTTCGAGAGCGACGAACGCGTGAACAAGGACTTCGCCTACCATCAGGCCATAGCGCAGGGGTGCCACAACCCGGTCATCGCGTCGCTGCTGCTCATCATCACGCCCGACGTGCTGCGCTACTACCAGAAGTACAAGGTCTGCTCCGTACCGCAGAAGGAGGTCTTCTTCGAGCATCGCGAGATGCTGCGCTTCATCCGCGAGCGCAACGAGGAGGCCGCCGCCGACATGATACGCACCCACCTGAAAAACCTCACCGACTTCTCGCAGACATCGACCGAGGAGCACTTCCTCGAAGTGAAGCCCGAAGATTAGAGCGCTCCGCCGGCACAGAGCCACACAGACAACGAATATCCCGTCGCAGGAGCAATGCGGCGGGATAAATCGTACAAACACCTGCAAACGGAATGATTGACCCCCACGAAAACATGCTCGTCATCGACGGTCGCATAAAGACCGGCGAAGTAATCAGCTGCACCTTCAACAACCGGGGCGGATACGATATAGTATTTGCCAACCGGCCTTATAAGACTTATTCATACGGCCGGAACAAGGTGGCATGGCTGACCGCACCCGTATTGTTCGACCCGGAGCACTGCCGTGTTTTTCATAACGGACGAAAGCTCGCGTCGCCGACATTCATCGCAGCTTTCCGGCAAGGCATCCGCAAGTTCTGGTATGTCGAACATCACAACGGAATGCATGCGAACTATCCCGGCTCTGAAATAAGCGTAATCGAATCATGCCTGAACGACCGGCGGACGAAGAGCGTTTTCGAATACCTGCGCGATGTCGCAGCCGTCGATTCATTGATATCCGACGATGACGGGTCGCCATTGCTGCTTCGGCAATACCAGGACATCGACTTCATCGACGCCGGCAGTGCGGCCGCGCCATTCCTGAATCCGCACAAATTCAAGCTGCGCCAATACTCCGCACCGCCGCTAATCTATCCGTTCGGATGCAATGCGAGCCAGCAGAAAGCAGTGCAAACGGCTTTCGGGAACCAGATAAGCATCATTCAGGGCCCGCCCGGAACCGGCAAGACGCAGACGATTCTCAACATCGTCGCCAACATCATCCGACAAGGCAAAACTGTCATGGTCGTATCGAACAACAACTCCGCCATAGCCAATGTCGTGGAGAAGATGGAACGATACGACATTGGGTTCGTCACGGCATTGTTAGGCAACCGCACGAACAGAGAGACATTTATCGCCAATCAGCAAACCGGCAAGGCTGTGCCTTCCGACATCGGCCTGTGGCATTCGGTCGCAGCCGACGGCAACGGATTCATACAGTCGATACACCGGCAGGCCACCGGCTTGGCCGACGTTTTCGCAAAGCAGGAAAGACTCGCCACGGCCCGCCAGGAACTGGCCGCACTGAAAACGGAAAAAATCCATTTCGAACAGGAGGTAGAACGCGACCGGCGAATCATGCTTCGCCGACGGCTATCCTCGGAGCAGCTTATGTCGATATGGAACGAGCTGCAAGCCGCCGCCGAAAGCGTACGGTATTCCGGACTCTTCGCCGGACTCGTGAATGCCGTCAGGGATTACCGTCTGAACCGAAAACTGCATCGGACGTTTTCGGGTATCGGCGGCAAACCGTCGCGACAAGCGACAACTGCCCTTATTCCTATTGTGCAATACTCATTCTATGCAGCCAAACACGACGAACTGGTCTGCGAAATAGAGTCGTTGGAGCGGGCTCTCGAAACCTGCGATGCGGAACTCATGATGAAACGCCTGCAAAACGATTCATTGTGCTGCCTTCGCAACGTGCTCTATCACAAATACGGAAAAAACCGCGAACGGCCAATATTCCGCCGCATTACCAGAGAGTTCGCCGGAGAATACCCTGTAATTCTCAGCACCACATTCTCTTCGCGCAGAAACATGCCCGACAATACGGTGTTCGACTACATAATTATGGACGAAGCATCGCAAATCTCCTCGGAAACAGGACTGCTGGCATTGACATGCGCCCGCAATGCGGTCATCGTCGGCGACCAGATGCAGCTGCCCAACGTCATTACCGAAGAGAAGCAACTGCGCCTACGGTCGATTGCAATGGATTACGGCATAGACGAACGCTACGACTGCACCCGCAACAGTTTCCTGCAATCGGCGGCCAGCGTATTGCCCGACGCACCTCGGACGCTGCTTCGCGAACACTATCGCTGCCACCCCAAGATTATAGATTTCTGCAATCAGAAGTTCTACGGCGGCAAGTTGATAATCATGACTCGCGACAAAGGCGAGAAAGACGTGATTACCGCCATGCGCACGGTGGCGGGCAACCACTCGCGCGGCACGATGAATATGCGCGAAGTCGAGACGGTCGCGAAAGAGGTCGTGCCGGCGCTTCGCTATCCGGCTGACGAAATCGGCATAATAGCACCCTACAACGCACAAGTGAACGCATTGCGCAGCGCCGTAGGCGGCAGCATCGAAGTCGCCACCGTCCATAAATTCCAAGGACGCGAAAAAGATGCCATAATCATGTCGACCGTAGACGATACGGTCACCGAATTTTCGGATAATCCTAATCTGCTCAACGTGGCCGTTTCGAGGGCCAAACGGACATTCCGTCTTGTGGTGTCAGGCAACGAGCAACGCAGGGACTGTAACATTTCCGACCTTCTGGCCTACATGGAGTACAACGACTGCACCATCTCGAAAAGCAACATACACTCGATATTCGACCTGCTTTACGGCCGGTATGCCGAAGCCCGGAAAGCATACTTGAAAAAGCACGGACGCATATCCGAATACGATTCCGAAAACCTCACCCATGCCATGCTGGAAGAGATTATCGAGGAAAATCCCGCATTCGGCCATCTCGGCATCGTCTGCCACCAGCCGCTGCGGCAGTTATTGCGCGACGTATCATCGCTGACTGACGAAGACCGCCATTATGCACTGCATCCGGCGACTCATATCGACTTTCTGCTTTACAACCGCATCAGCAAACGGCCGGTTCTGGCCATCGAAACCGACGGTTACGAATTCCATAAAGCAGGAACCGTGCAGTCGATGCGCGACGAGCGTAAAAACCGCATTCTCGCAACCTACGGTCTGCCGTTAATACGGCTGTCGACTATCGGAAGCGACGAACGCAAGCGAATCGAAAACGCTCTTTCAGCGACACGTTAGCACATCCGTTCAGACTGTACGTCACAGCTTCTCGATTTCGAAGTCGGCGAAGCGCAGCGTCTCGTCGCGCAGCTCGCCTTTGAGCGAGCCGTCGTCGCCGATGCTGCGGTAGATGCCCCACTTGGGACGCAGTCCCGCGGCGCCCGTCCGCCACAGATTCAGCCGCTCGTCGATGCGCAGCAGCTCGCGGCCGTCGGCGATGCGGGTCACGACCAGCGAATAGCTGCCCCCGGCGGCGAAGGTCGCGCGCTCGGTGACTGCCACCCACTGCCCCAGAAAATCGTCGAGCTCCACGCGCGCGAGATAGTTGTTCGCGGCACCTTCCTCCGCAGGCGGCACGTAAATCACCTGAAACTGGCGCTTGCCGTTGGAGAGCGTGCGGGGCGTGAATGTTATCAGAGGCAGCGACACGTCGGCCGTACCCTCGCGGTTGTCGATGCCTTTGAGCTGATGCACGTGACAGAACTTCGCCGTGGTGAGCATACCCTCCGGCAGGCGGAACTTCCAACGCATTTCGAGCGTCTCGCCCTGCTGAGCCACCATCGACGCCGGAGAGTGGCCGTCGGTCTTTATCTCGTTGCGCTGTCGGTCGGTCTTCTGCGGATTGCCGCGGTCGTCGTCGTTCTCGACATGGATGTGGAAGTCGAACACCCAGCGCCGCAGCTCCTCGTCGAACGACTGACGTATATGCCTGAACGGCGCCGCGGCATGAGCCCCCGATGCGTCGGGCGCCTCCTGATTGTATCCCTGCGCCGTTATGAGTTCGTATGTCGCCTCGTCGCCGCCGTCGGCCACGAGCGTTCCGGCACCTTGGGCTATCAGCGGCCAGCCGGGCAAATCTTCGGGTACCGGCACGACAGGCTGTTCGGGTACTTCGGGCTGTTCGGGAGTTTCGCCGCTGCCCTGTCCGCCGCCCTGGACGGGTTCGGGTATGACGAATTCATCGCCGCACGAAAGGGCCGTGCAGAGCGACAAAATCAAAAAAAGACGTTTCATTTTGCGCGGTAATTATTTTTACTTATCTTTGTTGCATGCAATTGGTCTACCAATTTCGCATTACAAAAGTATGAATAAAAACCGACAAAAACCAAAACCCATGAAAAAAATCATCTTCGCGCTTCTGCTGCTCTCCGCATCGGCGGCCGCACAGAACGCACAGCAGGCCAAAGTGCCAACCAACCGCTACTCGATGAAGCTCGAAGCTCACGACGACGGAACATACACGCTCATGAACGAGCAGCGCTACGCAAAGATAGTCGACCTTTCGAAAATCGACGACCTGCTCGTCCCCTACGAGCACCGCAACGACCGCCTTTCGGGCCGCGACTACAAGGGCGTGGAGGTTCGCGAAGTGGTATACAAGAAGTACGACGACTATTCGCTCACGCTGGCCATCGACATGGCCGAGAGCGCGACGCCCGCACCCGTGGTGTTCTACGTCCACGGCGGAGGCTGGGAGCGCGGCAACAACGGCGCGCTGCGCGTGCAGTCGCAGTACATGGCCAAGCAGCACGGCGTCGCAGGCGTTCGCGTGAGCTACACCCTCGCGCCGCAGACCGACGCCACGGTGAAGGTTTCGATTCAGGATATCAAGGATGCCGTGCAGTACGTCCGCGACCACGCTGCGGAGCTCAACATCGACCCCTCGCGCATGGGATTCGTCGGCACTTCGGCAGGCGCCCATCTGGCGGCCGTCGGTGCCATGACCGCTCCCGAAGCCAAGGTTTTCGTGGGCTATTCGGGCATCTACGACCTCGCGACGGCGGCCATATCGTCGCGCGCACGCAAGGAGCCGCGCGTGACCTACTTCTGCGGCAAAGACCCCAAGGTGCTGCACGACGCATCGCCCGTGAACATGATACCCAAAAAACGCCAGCCGGCCGTGCTGCTCTTCTGCGGCACCGCCGACACGACGGTCGAGCACTCGCAGAGCGAGACATTCGCCGCGGCTCTGAAAAGCAAGGGCGCGAAGAACGTCGAAGTGAAGGTCTACGAGAACTACGACCACAACCTCAGCGCCAAGGCGTCGGACAAGATGGAGGAGATATTCTTCCTCACGATGGACTTCCTCGCCGCCAACCTCTAAACAGCGCCGACGATGAAAAGACTGTCACTGCTCGCCGCACTGCTCACACTGCTGGTTCTGCCCTCGTGGGGCAAGTCCGACGCGGCGTCGATATTCACCGACGGCATGGTGCTCCAACAGCGCACCCGTGTCAGGATTTGGGGCACGTCCGACTCTCAGAGGGTCGACGTCGTCCCCTCGTGGGGCGAGCCCCTGCACGTGAAGGTCGCCGGCGGCCGATGGGAGGCCTTCGTCGAGACACCTGCGGCTTCGTATGAGAAGCACTCGCTCACGGTGCGCGACGCCGACTCCGAAACCGAGCTCCGCGACATTCTCATCGGCGAGGTGTGGATATGCTCCGGCCAGTCGAACATGTACATGCCCCTGCGCGGCTACACGGGACAACCCGTGCAGGGTGCGATGGCGGCGGCACTCGAAGCACCGCGCTACGCCGACCGCATACGCATGATAACGCTGCCCAAGCGCGCCGCTGCGACGCCGCAGAGCGGATTCGACGCCCGCTGGACGGTGCCCTCGCCGCAAACGGCGCTCTCGATGAGCGCCGCCGCCTACTTCTTCGCACGCACGCTCACCGATGCGCTCGACGTGCCGGTGGGTATCGTCTCGACGAGCTGGGGAGGTTCGGCCATAGAGGCATGGATGTCGTCCGACGACCTGCGCGAGATGGGTTACGACGTGGAGAAGATAAACTCCGACCCGAAAAAGGAGGAGCGCAAACAGTGCTCGAAACTCTACAACGGACTCATAGCCCCCGTGGCAGGATTCGCCGCCCGCGGATTCGTGTGGTATCAGGGCGAGTCGAACCTCCGCACGGCCGGCCGCTACGCCGAACTGATGGAGCGCATGGTGCGTTTCTGGCGCAGCGAGTGGGGCGACGACAAGGCGCGCATGCCGTTCATCTACGTGCAAATAGCGCCCTACGAGAACCGCAGTGCCGACGGCATCGACGCCGCGCTTCTCATGGAGGCGCAGATCGACGCACGGGAGAGAATACCCAACGCGCATCTGGTCTGCAACACCGACACGGGCGAGAAGTCGTGCATCCATCCGTCGGACAAGCTGACCGTCGGCCGCCGCATCGCGGCTCAGGCACTGCGTCGCAGCTACGGAGTGAAGCTGCCCGACGACGCTGTGGAGGGCGTATGCTTCGAAAGCGCCGAGTTCGACGGCGGCAAGGCTGTGGTGACGTTCCGCAACGCACGCTACGGCCTCACCCCGCAGGAAGAGACCGTCACGGGCTTCGAGCTTGCCGGCGAGGACGGAGTGTTCCACCCGGCCGAGGGGTGCATCGTGAAGGGAAAGCCGCAAGTCGAAGTCTCCTCGCCAGAGGTCGCCGCACCCGTCGCCGTGCGCTACGCATTCCGCAACTACATCCCCTCGAATCTGCACAACACTCTCGGACAGCCGGCATTCCCGTTCCGCTCCGACCGGCCGGCCGAACGATAGGCGCACCCGGCCGCAGCTGCGCGTAGCTGCGGCGGCAAACGCATATCGGAGTGGCGTACTCGCTCGAAAACACGAAAATGGTGTCCTACCTTTGAGTAGGACACCATTTCTGTTATTCCGTTCAGGCACTACAATCCCCAGAACACCGTATCCACGCGCGATTCGGCGGTACGCTGCACCGTATCGGGCAGATTGCAGAAGAAGTCCTGCCCCGTGACCGTCTCCACGCTGTCGACCGTGACGACGCAGCTGCGCAGGGATTTGTGTCCGGCGCGGTTACGGAACAGAAATCCCGCGGCCTCGCAGCGGTCGCCGACACGCGCCAGCACGACCTTGTAAAACCCGTCGGGCACTACCACACCGTTGTCGCCTATCGTGCCGTACTCGCCGCAGTCGAAAATCGGACCGCACGCAATCCACACGCGGCCGAAACGCCGGGCCCACGAGCGGCACGACTCTTCGAGCGACTTCCAGTCGCCGGCATTGAGATTGTGATTCTGCGGGCAGATGTTTGTCAGATAGAAGCTCTCCTTCATGGCCTGCGAGCTCCACTTCATGTCGGCCGCCGGGGCCATATGGCCTCTGTCCCACCCCGAGTGTCTGAAATCGGAATCCTCGGCCTGAGCCCCCGTCAAATCGGGGTCGCGCGTAAAGCGCGAAGCACGACCCAGGTCTCCCTCCGTTTCGTAGGCCGTGAGTTCGTATGCCACCCACTCGGGATTCAAAGCCTCGCAATCGTACGACACCGTATAGCCCATGTGCTCAATGACGGGATTGCCGCTCGCCGCGGCCGGAAGCTCCGACCGCACCTCGCAGCGCACAGTCCCGGCATCCGACGGTTCGACAGGCCGGCACTCCGCCGCAGGTTCCCCGCCGGCCGGCGATTCTTCGGCACACAGCTCCGTCGGCGACGCAGCCGCAGTTCCATGCGGCACATCAGGCAAGGCGTCGCGTAGCAGCTGCGCAGCCGCCAGCACGAGCGCCACGGCGCACAGCACCGCCCACGAAGCGGACGATTTGGCCCGGCGCTTCGCTTTCGCGCCGGTTTTCCTTCTAGCTGCCATCGCCCGCCGCTACTTGTTGCCGGCCGCCGCATTCGCGGCCTCTTCGCGCTGGCGCTCCTGCGCCTCCTTCAAAGCCTGCTGATTGCCCTCGTTGTAGAGGAAACGGCGTATCTTTTTAGTCGGGGTCTTCACGAACTCCTGCTCCTGCTCCACCACCTCGGCGATGCGCGAGAAGCGGTTGACCTTGGAGTTCACGTAGTCGAGAATCTCCTTTTTGAGGGCATCCTTGCGGAACTCCCACTCGGATTTCTTGCGCTCCCACTCCTGGCTCCATTCGTCCTTGCGCTGCTCCCACTCGTCGCGCATGCTTTCGAGTCTGGCCTCCAACGCATCGGAATCGAAATGCACCAGAGCGACCAGATGTCCGCCCTGCTCCGTGACGACCGACTCGGAGATGCAGACATGAGAGTTCAGAACGCTCTCTATCTCCTCGGGATATATGTTCTCGCCGCTCGGGCCGACAATCATGTTTTTGAGACGCCCCTTGATGTAGAGCCATCCGTCCTCGGAGAACTCGCC
This sequence comes from uncultured Alistipes sp., assembly GCA_947174295.1. Classification (GTDB taxonomy): domain Bacteria; phylum Bacteroidota; class Bacteroidia; order Bacteroidales; family Rikenellaceae; genus Alistipes. The sequence continues at coordinate 15,933 of CAMWIG010000015.1, forward strand.
GAGGTCGCCCGTGCGGAACCAACCGTCGGCGGTGAAGGCCTCGGCCGTCGCCTCGGGATTCTTGTAATAGCCCATCATCGCGCACGGCGTATTAGCCACGACTTCGCCCTGATGCGTCTCGGGATTGACATTGTCCAGACGCAGCTCCACACCGGGAGCCGCAGGGCCCGTAGAGCCCAGCCGCACCATCGACGGGGCGGCACCGGCCAGCAGCGGCGCGGTCTCTGTCAGACCATACCCTATCGCGTATGGCACCTGGCCTTCGAGCAGGAAACGCTCGGCCAGACCGTCGAGCTTCGCACCTCCGATGCCGAGGAAGCGGACGCGGCCGCCGAATACCTTCTTCAATTTCGCACCTGCGACGCGGTGCAGGTAGCGGCGCATGAAACCTACTTTGTAGAGCGTGCGCCAGAATCCGTTGCTGTTGAACTTGGCGAGCACCTGACTGCGGAAAATCTTCTCGATGATGAGCGGCACGATGAGCATCACCGTAGGCCGCACCCGCTTCAAGGCCGGCATGAGAGCCGACGCCGTGGGCGGACGATCGAGATAGGTCACCCGCGAACCCATCGAGAACGGGTATATCATTCCTATCGAACACTCATAGGTGTGCGACAGCGGCAGCACCGACAGCATGACATCGTCGCTGTCGAGAGGGAAAATGTCGTAACACAGATTTATATGGCGGCACAGCGCCCTGTGCGACAGCATGACGCCCTTGGGCTGCGACGTCGTGCCCGACGTGTAGATGATGGCAGCCAAATCGCCGGCTGCGGGGACGGAGAGTTCGCCCTGCTCTCTGACCGTCTGCGAAATGGGTTTGAGATTCTTCGTTCGAACCACCAGATTCAGGTCGGCGACGCACTCCTTGGGCAGTTTGGTATAGAGTTTGTCGGAGACGTAGAGCGCCTTGGACTCGGAGTGGCGGATAATCATATCGAGCTCCTCGCCCGTGAAGTCGGGAAGAATCGGCACCACCACCATGCCTGCCGAGGTGATTGCGAGGTAGCAAATACCCCAGTTGGGCATGCTGCTGCTCAGAAGAGCGACCTTGTCGCCCCGGCGAAGACCCGCCGACACCAGCTGCTGCTGCACGGTCTCGATTCGGCGCCCCGCCTCCTCGAAAGTCACCTGCTCGTCGTTGAGCATCTCGAAAGCGACGGCATTCTTGAATTCGGCGACACTGTGTCGGACGAGTTCGTATATCGTTTCAAAAGTCATACGTTTCGGTTTCGCGTAAATAACATAGTTCGGTGCAAAAGTACGATTTTTTTCTTACTTTCAGCATAAAGACGCCCCGAACGACCAAATTATTATACCCAAAGGCATATTTTTTGGCTTAATTAACGCATTGCGACAAAATAAATGCGGGTATTCCGCACAGACGGAACACCCGCATTCCACGATTCGCCGCCCCCGGCGGAACCGCATCAGAAGCTGAAACCCAACCCGGCCATGACCGTAGCCCTCGGCATCGGATAGCCGGCGTTTATCTCGTATCGCTGCGCGAGGAGGTTCTCGCCGCGGACCCACACGTCGAGCCAGCCGGCGGCACGGAACTCTCCGCGCAGATTCCACAGCACGAAATTCTCGGTCGACTCCGTACCCCGGCCGTTGGTCTTGACCGAGGTATAGAGTCCGTCGACATACATCACGCCCGTCGAGATCATCCAGCGGCCGCGCGAGAAGGTCGCCCCTGCATATAGCTTGTGTTCGGGAGCCCCGAGCACGGGATTCTCCATATGCAGAAAGCTGTAATTGGCATCGACCGACCACGACTTCGAGATGCCGAAGGCCGCCTGCAACTCCACGCCGGCGTTGTTCACCTCGCCGGTGTTCATATTCAGCGGCGTAGCGCCCTGACGCGGCACGGCCACTATCAGATTCTCGCCGTCGATATAGAAGATATTCACCCCATACGAAAACCGCCCGCCGAGCAGCCTCTGCGAGAGCGCAGCCTCGTAGCTCCACATGCTCTCGGGCCGCAGATCGGGATTCTGCGGCGGGAACATGTACATCTCGCGCAGGGTCGGATAGCGGAAGCCCTTCGCTGCCGAGAGTTTGAGCTCCATGCCGCGGGGCAGGTGGAACGACACTCCGAACTGCGGCACCCACTCCGTACCGACATGCGAATGGCGGTCGACGCGCACTCCGGCATCGAGCGTGAGCCACAGCCCTACGTTCTGTCTGAAATCGACGTAGCCCGCCACCTCGTCCATGGTCTTGTCCACCAGGTCGGCCGCCTCGCCCGCGCGGTCGCCGGCGACATAGCGGTTGGCCTTGTCGCCGCCGAAGCGATACCAGTCGAAACCGGCCGTCAGGCGGTTGCCGGCGAAGAGCGACGCGCTCTGATGCCACGAGATGCCGAGCATGCGGTCGTGCGAACGGAACAGATACTCTTTCGGATTGTCGCCGTCCTCAGGGTCGACGGTGTAGCCGTCGTTTATCTTGTGGCGCCCCCAGTTGTAGAAGAAGCTCAGCGCACCAGACGTAGCGCCGTAGTCGTTCTCGACGGCGAAAGAGGTCATGCCGCGCGTAATGCGCTGGTCGGCATCCTCCAAAGGCGCCGACACGGTACCGGGCTGCGAGGCGTTGAAGTGCGTCAGGTCGACATCGGCGCGCAGACGCCACTCCTGCGAGATGTCGAACCCGAGCTTGGCGTAACCGCCGTACTGTTCGAATCCCATGTTGTCGCGATGTCCGTCGGTGCGGTTGTACGAAGCGCTCACGACCGACGAAAAACGCCCCTTGCGCAGGAGGTTCGACACCTCGGTCTGCAACGTGTTGTAGGAGCCGTATCCCACCATCGCGTCGGTCTTCACCCCCTCGCGGTTCATCCGCCGCGTCACGATGTTCACCACGCCTCCCATGGCGTTCGAGCCGTAGAGCACCGACGCCGGACCGCGCAGCACCTCGACCTTGTCGGCCATCAGCGACTGGTAGGCATCGGCAATCGGATGGCCCATCAGCCCCATGTACTGCGGATGTCCGTCGATAAGCACCATCAGGCGCCCCGAACCTCCGCTCAGGCCGCGCAGCGACATGCCGCCAGCCGCACCGCCCGACACGCCGTAGCCCATTATTCCGCGCGCCGTGACGAAGAGCCCCGGCACCTGCTCCGTCAGCACGGGCAGCAGCGACGGTTGCAGACTCTGTTCTATCTCGGCACGGTCGATGACCGAGACGGTCATGGCCAGATGACGTATATCGGTTGCGGAGCGTGCTCCCGTGACGACCACCTCGTCGATATTCATCGTGCGGCGCACGGAGAGCGAATCGGCCGGTTCGGCGGAGAGTGCGGCGAAAGGCGCACAGCACACCGACAGAACGGCGGCAAGAAGAGTCTTTTTCATCATGGTTTATTTTCGTTTGTGCTGTCGGCGCCGCGCGGGCGCGCAATTTCTGTTCGTCGGCCGCTCTCCGGCAAAATCCGTGCCGGAAGCCGACCGATATTCCACGCTGCAAAAGTAATGCTTCCGCTCCGAAAGCCACGCACGCGTATTCCGCGAAAAACTACCCGTATTACTGTTTTCCCGCCCCGCACGGCGAATAATCCGCCGCAACGATTGCGGCATTCCAAAATATTTCGCTATATTTGCACGACAAACAAGAGGGGTGCCCCGCACGGAACACAAACGCAGGGGCTGAGATTATACCCTATGAACCTGATG
>CAMWIG010000016.1 GCA_947174295.1 uncultured Alistipes sp.
ACCTTCTCTACGTCTATTCGCCCGATATCGTCGGCTCGCAGGAGAGCTACCTCGAATTCTGGCCCGGCGACGAGTATGTCGACATTCTCGGTCTGGACACCTAAGACCGAAGCTCGTGGTCGGTGGCCTCCGACGGTCGGCGTCTTATGCGTCTGCTCAGACACATAGCCTATATCAAGAACAAACCTTTCGCATTCACCGAAACGGGCGTGGAGAACAACGACTCGCAGCCCGAATGGTGGACCCGGACGCTCATGAAGGCCATCGAGGATATGCCCGTGGCATATGTTCTCGTGTGGCGCAACAAGGACCGCAGCCACTTCTTCGGCCCGTGGCCCGGCTGCGTGTCGGAGGATGATTTTCGGGCTTTCGCCGCCTCGCCGCAGATTCGCATGGAGAGCGACATCGCCGGTATTTACGAACGTTAACGATTGCCGAATATGAAACATCGACTCAAACTTATCGCCCTCCCGGTCCTCTCGGCCGCCGTCTGCTGCTCGTGCGGCACGACGACCGATGCCGCACGCGTGCGGGAGTTCATCCGCACTTCGTGGGAGGCGGCCGTGCGCTTCAATCCTGCCGACGAAGGAACCCTCATCGGGCTGCCGCACCCCTACACCGTGCCGTGCGTCGACGGCACGTTCCAGGAGCTATACTACTGGGACACCTACTTCACCAACGAGGGCCTCGTCCGAGACGGCCGCACTGAGCTGGCACAGAGCAACGTCGACAATATGCTGTACCTGGTCGAGCGCTACGGCTACATGCCCAACGGCAGCCGCACGTGGTATCTCAACCGTTCGCAGCCTCCCTATCTGGCCATGGCCGTCGCGAGGATATACTCCGAGACGGGCGACCGCGAGTGGCTTTCGCACGCTTTCGGCGTGCTGCGCCGCGAATACGACTTCTGGATGACGCAGCGCTCTACTCCCGTCGGACTCAACCGCTACTCCTCGTCGGCCGGCGAGTCTCTGCTCCGCGAGTTCGTCTCTACGGGCGGTGCGCGTCTGGGCACCGACTTCACGGCCGGTGCACCCGGCGACGCGGAACTGCTGAGGCTGGGCCGCCACTTCGCCGCAGAGGCCGAGTCGGGCTGGGACTTCAACCCCCGCTTCGACCGCCGCTGCGAGGATTTCTGCCCGATAGACCTCAATGCGAACCTCTACCTCTACGAGCGTCTGTTCGCCCGTTTCGCCGCTGTCGAAGGCGATTCGGAGGCCGCGGCGGAGTGGCTCGCCAAGGCCCGCCTGCGCCGCGAGACCATCGACCGGCTGTGCCTTGCCGACGACGGCATCTATTACGACTACGACTACCGCCGCGGCTGCCGCTCGACGGTCGTGTCGGGTGCGGTGTTCAACATCCTCTATGCCGGCGTGCCCGATGCGGCGCGTGCAGCGCGTCTGGTCGACGTAGCCCTGCCGCGTCTCGAATACGCTCACGGCGTGGCCGTCACCGAGGACGCGCCCTACGGCTACTCCTACCAGTGGGCGTACCCCAACTGCTGGGCGCCGGTCGTCTACCTCGCCGTGCGCGGACTCGATGCCTACGGATACCGCGACGATGCCCGCCGCATAGCCGCCAAGTACGTCTCGACGGTCGTGGCGACGTTCGGCCGCACGGGCAACCTCTGGGAGAAATACGACGTTCGCGACGGCAGCGTCGGCGTGAGCGACGAATACGAGATGCCGGCCATGCTCGGATGGAGCGCCGGAACGTTCGTCTACGCATGCGACTATCTCGCGGGAGCCATAAATGAAAAACCGATTAAAACCTTAACCGAATGAAGACTTCGAACCTTGAATATCGCGGCAGGCGGCTCATCATAGCCATATTGCTGCTCTTTTCGGCGACCGCGCTCCATGCCCAGAACACGATAAGCGGCCGCGTAAGCGCCGACGGCGAGCCTCTCGTCGGAGCCGGCGTGGTGATAAGGGGAACGACCACGGGCGTCAACACAAACATCGACGGCGAGTTCTCGATTCGCGCCGCCGCAGGCGACGTGTTGCAAGTGAGTTACGTGGGATACGACACCGCCGAGATTACGGTCACGGCGGCCATGACGACCCTCGACGTAGTGCTCGAATCGCAGAACACCATCGACGACGTGGTGGTCATCGGCTACGGAAGCATGCGCAAGAGCGACGTCACGGGCTCGGTCGCGTCGGTGAAGATGGATGCCGTGCGCGACATCTCCTCGTCGTCGGTCGAGAGTCTGTTGCAGGGCCGGGCGGCGGGTTTGCAGGTGATGAACACCTCGCAGGACCCCGGTGCCGGCGTCGAGGTGCGCATCCGCGGCAACAGCTCGCTCAACGGCTCGAACACGCCTCTGGTCGTGGTCGACGGATTTCCGCTCGGCGACGCCGGCAATCTGTCGCAGATAAACCCTGCGGACATCGAGTCCATCGAGATTCTGAAAGACGCCTCGTCGGTGGCCATCTACGGCTCGCGCGGCGCCAACGGCGTGATTCTGGTCCAGACACGCACGGCCAAGGGCGGCCGCACCGACGTGACGGTCAACCACCGCACGACGATAGGCCACTTCACGGCGCCGCTGAACGTGTGGCGCAATCCGCTGCAAATGGCCCAGATTGCCAACGAGGAGCTCACAAACGCCGGTCTTCCGGCCCTCTACACGGGCCGTTACGACAACGGGACCTACTACCCGTCGCTCATCGAGATACAGTCGGGCGAGTGGGCCAATACCGACTGGGCGGCGCTGTGCCTTCGTCCGGCCATGGTCAACAACACCTCGGTTTCGGTGGCGCACTCCACCGACCGCGGTTCGGTCAACCTCTCGCTCAACTACTTCAACGACCAGGGCGTCTACCGCAAGGACGATTTCGACAAGGGCAACGTGCAGCTCAACGGTTCGTACAAGCTCGCGCGCAACTTCACCTTGCAGACCTCGAACATCTTCTCGATTCACAAGCGTCGCGTGAACAATTCGCTCGAATACGGCCGCAATCCCCTGTGGCCCGTCTACGACGGGAACGGCGACTACTTCGTCGCCTCGGAGACCGATTTCGGCCATCCGCTCCTGATTACCGACAACGTGAAGAACCTCACCACGGGCCGAGACCTCATCTCGTCGCTGGCGGCCGAGTGGGAGATAATCGACGGCTTGAAGATACGCACGCAGCTCAACTACAACTACTCGTCGTCGGTGCAGGATGCCTACAACGCCTCGAACACCTCGCAGGACGCCCACGACATGAACGGCATCGCGCGCATCGCCAACTCGCTCTCGCAGGACGTGCTGACCGAGACCTACGCGACATTCCAGCGCACTTTCTCGGGACGCCACAGTCTCTCGGTCATGGCCGGACACTCGTTCGACTACAACATGGCCCGCACGCTGTCGACGACCTCCTACGACTTCGTGAACGACGCCTTGGGCAACGAGAACATGGGTGCCGGCAACCCGCAGCGCAACGTCATCGACAACACGTACAGCATGAGCAAGCTGCTGTCGTTCTACGGCCGCGCCAACTACTCGTTCGACGACCGCTTCCTGTTCACCTTCACCATGCGCGCCGACGGCTCGTCGAAGTTCGGCCGCAACAGCCGGTGGGGCTACTTCCCCTCGGGTGCCGTGAGCTGGAAGCTCCACAACGAGGAGTGGTTGAAGCGCACGGGCGCGTTCGACGAGTTCAAGGTGCGTCTGTCGTGGGGACTTTCGGGCAATCAGGGCATATCGCCCTACCAGACTCTCAACCGCTACGGAATCGAGAAGTACTGGTTCGCCGACAAATGGCAGACCGTCATAGGCCCGGGCTACGAGGTCGACCGCGAGGGCGCCGACGACCGATACGTCGTCTGGGGCGGCATCTCGAACCCCGATTTGAAGTGGGAGACCACGCGGCAGTGGAACGTCGGTCTCGACATGGCGTTCTTCGATTCGCGTCTGCGCCTGACGGTCGACTGGTACGACAAGTACACGACCGACCTTCTGCGCGAGAAGTATCTGCCGCTGTCGAGCGCCTACGACAAGATGTGGGTCAACGACGGCAACATCCGCAACCGCGGCGTGGAGGTGACGCTCGAAGGCGAAATCATCCGCCGCAAGGACACGTCGCTCTCGGCCACCGTGATATTCTCGCGCAACCGCAACCGCGTGACGGGCCTGGGCAACGCCGTGTCGAGCGGCCTTAGCACCGACTTCATGACGGGCATGCAGTACGAATTCTGCGGGCAGTCGCTCTCGATGTTCAACGCCCACCCCTGCATCTACGCCGTCGGCTACCCTATGTACGCATTCTACGGCTACCGTGTCGACGGCATCATACAGCAGGGCGAGGACCCGGGATTCATGAGCACCGACGGCAAGGACCTGCCGGGCGAGTTCCGCTATGTCGACCTTAACGGCGACTACGCCATCGACGACCGCGACCGCTGCATCATCGGCGACCCGAACCCCGACTTCACGGCCAGTCTCAACCTCGCGTTCCACTGGCGCAACCTCGACGTGTCGATGTTCTTCAACGGCGTGTTCGGCGGCGATGTGATATACAACGGCTACACCTACGACCCGCGCGTGAAGGTCAAGCGCTGGACGCCCGACAACCCGACGAACAGCTATCCGCGCCTCAACTCCACGCGCAGCTACCTCTTCTCCGACTACTTCGTCCACGACGGTTCGTTCGTGCGCTTGCAGAATCTCAACATCGGCTACACGATACCCGTCCGCCGTGCGTTCCTGCGCAGCGTGCGCGTGTTCGCCAACATCGAGAATCTGTTCACCCTCACCGGCTTCGAGGGCTACGACCCCGAGGTGGGCGTCGACGGAATCTACTGGGGCGGCTATCCGCGCCTGCGCAAATATACGATAGGCATCGACCTCAAATTCTAAAACCTACGACTGCACCATGAAAAAGATATTCTTTATCGCATCGGCAATGTTTCTCCTCTGGTCGTGCAATCTCGACGAGGAGCCCTACGGATTCTACTCCGACGACAATTTCTACAAGAGCGAAGCCGACGCCGAGTCGGGCCTGATGTACGCCTACAACGCGCTGACGTTCCTCGAATACTCGCGCGGCATATTCTACATCGGCGACATCCCGACCGAGACCATGTCGCCCAAGAGCGACGAGGCGGGCGACGTCTACCAGCTCGAAAACTGGATTGCCGGCCGCGAGACCGAGCAGTTGAAGTACTATTTCAAGTTCTGCTACATCGCCATCAACCGCGCCAACACCGTCATCGAACACGTCCGCGGCAGCTCGGCGCTGAGCGAAGCCGCCCGACGGCGCATTATGGGCGAGGCCTATTTCCTGCGTGCGTGGAACTACTTCAATCTGGTACGCACGTTCGGGCTGGTGCCGGTTCAGACCGAGGCCGTCACCGAGCTCGCGCAGACCACGCCTCCAATGGCCCGCGACATGGACGAGCTCTACGACCTCATATTCGCCGATTTGACCGTCGCCGACCGTATGCTCGACGTCGACAAGCGCTTCGGCCGGGCCGACAAGGTCGCCGCACAGTCGCTCATGGCCAAGGCCTACCTTACGGTCGCCTCGTCCAAGGAGCACAACGTCTACCGATATGCGGAGATGCGCCGCGACCCGCAGATAATGTACGACAGCACCGCCTACTGGGCAGGCAAGGTCGTGCGCGACTACGGGGCCCACTACGGATTCGACGACGACCTGCGCAGCATCTACGACGTCGACCGCCCGACAGGCCCCGAGCACATATTCATCATGCCCATCGACCGCAGCGGCACGCAGGAGGGCAACTACTCCAAGCTGCCGCTCATGTTCCTGCCGTCGAACAACTCCGTGCCGTTCTACATCCGCTACGGCAACGGCGACCTGCAACGCGCCAACGGTAACGGCTGGGGCGTGTTCCTCTGCAACGACGAGTTCGTCGAGCGCGCCTTCTCGACCACCGACCGCCGCCGCACGGAGCTCATCCACCGCGACATCTACGACTCCGAAGGGCGCCCCATCGTGCCCAATCAGGTGCGCGGCTACTTTTCGAGCAAGTACGTCGACCCCGACTTCATCGGCGAGCGGACGAGTGCGCGCCCCTACCTGCTGCGTTTCTCCGACATAGCGCTCGTCTATGCCGAGGCAGCCGGCCCCGAGCTGGGACTTCCCTACGTGAACCGCATCCGCGAGCGCGCCGGAGTGCCTGCGCTGCCCGAGGGAATGTCGGTAGAGCGCTTCCGCGAGGCCGTCATCGCCGAGCGGGCGCTCGAACTCGCCTTCGAGGGCAACCGTCTGTTCGACCTTCGCCGCACGGCGTCGGTCACGACCACCGACATCAAGGCTGCGGGACTGAGCGAGGCCGAAGCGGCCTTCTATCCGATTCCGCAGCGTGAAATCGACCTTAACCCCAACCTTTAATATCCCGAATGTCATGAAAAAAATCAAATATTTGCTCTTGATTCTGTCGCTGGCCGGCTTCGCCGCATGCGAGAAGGATATCGACCGCGAGCTGCCGAGCAACGAGTGTTCGATTCTCGACATCCGCCTTGCCGGGCAGCTGGGCCGTGCCGAAATCGAGCGTATCGACGATGCGCAGGGGGCGGTGACGCTCTATGTCTTCGAACGCCCCGACTTCCCGTGGGGCGAAGTGGAGGTCGAGGCGCTGGCGCTCTCGGTGCACGCGTCGGCCGACGTGGCCGAGGGCGACCTGCTCGATTTCCGCAATCCCGGGCGCCAGGCGCGCATCATCGTGCGCTCGCAGACGGGCAAGCAGGTGCTGTGGACGGTCGGTCTGAAACCATACGACCCGTTCTATGTCGGCGTGTGGGACATCGTCGACGTGAAGATTTACGTCGACCAGAACATTAGCGGCAACGGAACCGGCGCGTGGGAGACCTCCATGGGCGGTTCCGAATTCGGGCAGTTCGCCTCGGCCGAGCTCGACAACCGCATCACCGTGGAGCTCGACGACGAGATGGTCGACGGCAAGTTCACCGGCCGCATCGTCAACGATGCCGGCGCCGACGGTGCCTACGGCTCGTTCCTCGGCATCTATCCAGGCGAGTACTCGGCCGATGCGCCGCTGGACATGAATCCGCGCCTGCGCCATCTGCTTCCGGCCGGAGAGTCGGAGTGGACGCTCGACCTGGCCACCGGCCAGATGCGCATCTCGAAGAACAACATCTCCTCGACGATGACCTTCTCGCGCGATGCGTCGGGCAGCGTGTTCTTCGACTTCGCGCTTCCCGATGCCTCGGGCGACGTGGCCGGCAACAACTTCTACGACAACTTCTGGCGCAGCTCGTGGAAATTCTCCTACATCGTCCGCCGGGCGGAGTAGGGGGTTTCCGCGCGGCGCGGCCCGAATAAATTTGGCATTCCGCCCGCTTATCCGTATCTTCGTGCCAGCAAATTCGACACACGATGACAGATTTCGCAGCGATAGACTTCGAGACGGCCAACCGCGAACGCACGAGCATTTGCAGCGTCGGAATAGTGATAGTCTCGAAAGGAGAGATAACGCGCCGCATTTACCGGCTCGTTCGCCCCTACCCCGACTTTTACAGCTATTTGGAACACGCAGGTGCACGGACTCACGGCGGCCGACACAGCCGATGCACCCGACTTTCCGACGGTGTGGGCCGACATCGCACCGCACATCGAGGGTCTGCCGCTCGTGGCGCACAACAGCCCCTTCGACGAGGGGTGTCTAAAAGCAGCCTTCGCGAAATACGGCATGCCCTACCCCGGATACGTGTTCCACTGCACATGCCGCGCTTCGCGCCGCACGTTCGGCAAGGAGCTGCCCAACCATCAGTTGCACACCGTGGCCGCCCGCTGCGGATTCGACCTCACGCAGCACCACAATGCACTGGCCGATGCCGAAGCATGCGCATGGATAGCGCGCGAGATAATCTAAAACGTATAATTCACAGAGAGATACAGCGTGCGCGGATATGCGTACAGATAGCGCGTGGGCAGCGGACGATAGTACGTGGCGACACCCGACGCAATGCGGCGCACGCGCGGAGATTCATAGGCCGACTGTACGGTCGAGCGCGCATCGAGCACATTGCGCACGGCAAACATCACGGCGATGCGCGACGTCGCGCCGACGAACCATCGCTTTGAGACCGAGAAGTCGACATTCACGGCATCGGGCAGACGCTCCTGGCGCACTATTGCGTCGAACTCCTCGGGCGACGAGGCCGCCTGACGCGACATGCGCTCCGTACGGCGCAGCAGCGACGGGACGAGATACCGTTCGGCGACCAGCGACACCGCAGACCCCACGCTCCACCCGCTGCGCGAGAAGTAATCGACATCCACAGTGGCTGCGAGTTGCGGCGCTCCGCCCTGCGAGCAGCCGCCCATATAGCTCGACGACGCATCGGCGACAACGGCGTTCGACGCATCGGCGATGATGCTCACCACGGGATTCGACGCATAGCGGTAGCGTGCGGCCGAGATGGCCGCCGAGGCCCTCCAACGGCGGGACAGACGCACCGCGACGGCCGTCTCGACGCCGTATGACAAGAGGTCGATACCGCTCGCCGAGACATCGCAGAAGAGTGCGTCGAGGTCGTCGTAGCACCGCACGGTCGCCATATCGTCGCATGTCATGGAGGCGAACAGCGAAGCCTCGAACCGCACGGCAGGCGAGGTGAAGCGATAGGTCGTCTCCCATCCGAAACGCTTGCGAAGCAGAGGGCGGTCGACCATAAGATTGTTATACTGCGGATTCCAGAACAAATCCTCGGCATCGGGAGCCTCACCGGCAGCCGAAACCGATACGGAAATGCTATGACGCGGCGAAAAGGCGTATCGGGCCGCTGCGGCAGCTCGAAATGTCGTGAAAGCCGCCGAGGGCGAATCGCCCGCCGAGCCGCGGCCCGGAAAGAGCTCCTTCTCGCAGTAGCCGCGGCGGCGAAGGGTCTCCTCGCCGAGAGACAGCGACACGTCAAGTCCGAAACGGCCGGCACGGTACTCCGTATCGGCGAATAGCCCGGCATGCAGACGCCGCATGGCATAGTCGTACCCGAAACGGTCGCCCTCGCCCACACGGCGGTCGGGGCGGCGAAGATCGTTTTGCAGCGAGTTGGAGTAGGTGTCGTCGTCGACCAGGTAGAAGTCGATATCGGTCAGGAAGTCGGCACCCAGCAGGTCGCGCAGGCGGCGGAAGTTGCGCGTGGAGGAGTAACCGGCCGCGGCTCCGCAGGCGACCGTCAACCGGTCGGAGAGCACTATCGACGCGCGCACCGCCGCATCCACGTTCGCAAGGCGCCGCACGCGGTCTTCGAGCGCATAGACGGCCTCTCCGCCGGCCATGCGGTTCTCGGCGTAGAGCTCCGACCAGTCGATTTGCGTATAGCGGGTATCGTTGACAAGCCACGCATCGGCGACAACGGCGGCCGATGCGTCGGAGGCGATGTAACTCGGCATGTAGCGGTAGTTGTCTGGCATGGGCGTGCGGGCGCCGTACCAGCCCAGCGAACTGTAACTGCGCGAACCCGCCTCGGCCGACAGCGACGCCGTGAGAGTGGCGGCCCGGCCCGCAGGACGAGTGTAGGACACCACGAAGAGCGGTGTCGCATCGCGCCGCACGCGCGAGTTGCGCATGCGCCCGTCCTGCCAGCCCCACGAGGGGTTGTAGAGATTGTCGCCGCGCAGCCCGAATGCCTCGCCGACGGATGCCGAACGCATGCCGCGCACCGACGGTGAGAACGAGGCGAAGAGCGACAGCACGCCCTCGTCGCCGAATCGGCGCGCGACACGAAGGCTGATTCCGACCGCATCGGTGAAGACTCCGCCGACATGCAGGTCGCGGCCCGTGCGGGCATCCAGTGCAGCGTCGAGACTCCATCCGCGTGCAAACTCCGAAGCGACGAAGGCCCTGACTCCTACCAGATAGCCTCTGTCCGTAAGATTCACCGACGCAGCAGGCGGATTGCCCGGCGGAAGCGACGGGAACGAAAACTCATCGCCGCCCGTGGCGGACAGCAGACGTGCGGCCGCGACATCATCGGTGGCGACTCTGCGACGGTCGGCACGCAGAGCGCGCAACGCCGAAGCATAGCGCATCGGAAGGGCAAGTCCGGCATAAGAGATCGAGCGGTCGCGGTAGCCGGCATTGCGACGCGCGCAGTCGACGAATGAAAAGGCGTACTCGGTCGTTCGGGCGAACAGGTCGTCGGACGACTGCACGGCACGATAGAAGAGCGTCGTGTCGGTCGCCACCTCGGGCATATAGTCGGTTTGCAGCGGAAGAAACGGATAGCCGTACTCGTCGAGACGGCTCTGCGCAGAGACCTCTGCCGCCATAAATACGGCACACACGACTGTCAATCCTCGCAAAAAATCCATCGGCACGATACGCTACATCCGTAACAAATATAGAAATTTTTCGGCCGATATGCAAATTGCGATGTTCCGTTCGGTCGGCCGCAATGCTCCGCAAGGACGAGGTCGGCCGACACGGCACACCCGACGCTCGCAGATTCCGGCCGGACGGGGCTCGGATTAAGAGGTTTTCGCGATTTCGCGAAGACAATAACACACTTAAACGTGCGGATTTCGAAAACATTCACTACCTTTGCGATGCCATCCCGCAGAAAGGGGCGGCGACATACGATTCAGTGAAAGTGTTTCATCTCTATTCCGTGCTGTAAATCTGGTAAATTGAAAGTAAACAGGGATAGACAATACGAACACTCATTGCTTGTGTAGGTATATATCATCATTATATGCTTGCCGAGTGTGGGGTATTGTTTATTTGTTTACGGGTTTACCAGAACCTTCGGCACGATAGACGAACGACTCCGCACTTTCTTTTTACTGCAACAGCCGTGCGGAGGAGTCGGCGCGGCACAAAACACATCGGACGAATGAAAAAACTTACGACCATGCTGGCTGCGGCACTTTTAGCCTGCACTGCAACAGCTCAAACCCAGACGGCCTACCTCGACCTCTACCAGCGAGGCGGCGGACAGCACCTGAAAACCACCCTGACGTTCGACGGCAGCCCGGTCGACCTCGGACGCCGCAGCCTCGGAGAGACACTCAACCTGCTGGCCGGTCTCGGCTGGGAGGTGGACCAGACTCTCGTCGGAGCGAACAGAGTTATGTTTTTCCCGACCCGCCACAAATTCCATATAATACTGAGAAAGGTGTTCCGGGCGGGCGAGAATCCGTTCGAGGGGCTGCATGAATTGCAAGGAAGCTACATCGAAGCGGATTACGCCGCGCACACTCCGCGCGAAAAGACACAGGGCAGGCGCACCGATGCAGCAAAAACCGAACGGAATGCCGTTCGCCCGCCGAAACCGACCGCAAACTACGAAATCCGTTACAAGACTTACAAGGCATCGCCCGTCAAGGCGAACGTCTTGCAACACCCCGACTTCGCAGAGAACGTATACCTCTACGACGAGCACGGCGTAATATCGTTCAGGCACGACATTGCGGAGATTCCCGCACGTGCCTTCCAAGGTTGCAGCGAGCTGAAAACAATCGTCGTGCCGGCGTCGGTCGTCATCATCGGCGACGCGGCATTCGCCGGATGCCAGAATCTGACGCATATCTACTGCATGGCAACGACTCCGCCCGAACTCGGCAACACGGCCATAACTTCGCGATACTGCAAGATATGCGTTCCGGCAGAGGCGGCAGAGTCCTACAAAACAGCCGATGGTTGGAGCGCTTATGCCGACCGCATCGCGGGATACGGCAGCGAAAGATAAAAGCCCCCAGCCCGCCGACAAACAAAAATCCGCAGAACTCTTGGGTTCTGCGGATTTTCAATGCTTTCGGCGTCACGCACTACTTCGTCACGCGGAACCAGTCGATATCGAGCCAGCCGGCGTCGTTCTTCGTGATTTCGGCCGAGGTGAAGAAACCTACCTTGGCGCCTATCCACTGTCCGGCCTCGGCGGTGAAGCGTTCGCCCAGCTTGGTGAACTTCTTGCCGTCGGCACTGTAAGAGAAGGTGCAGAGCATCGAGGGGTTGCCGTCCTTGTCGCGGCCCTGCTCGATGCGGCAGCGAAGCCATACCTCGCCGTCGCGGAACGGAACGGAGGCGTTGACCCGCTCGGCCGCGCCCTTCTTGGCGCGGTAGCAATCGGTCTGCGTGACGAGAATCTCGTCGCCGCGCTTTTCGAGGCCGATGGTGGCATAGCTCAGTCCCATGACCGTAAGACCTGCGCGGTCGCCGTCGTAGCTGCTGCGGAAGTCGACCTTGGCAGTCACCGTGTAGTCGGGAGCCACGACCTTCTGCAACAGCAGGTTCGGCGTATCCATCAGATTGCGCCAGCCCTCGGGCTTCTGACGGCAGTAGAGACGCAGCATGCCGTCGGTCGGATTATTGAAGTACCAGCCGGTCTGAG
Organism: uncultured Alistipes sp.; assembly: GCA_947174295.1. GTDB lineage: Bacteria > Bacteroidota > Bacteroidia > Bacteroidales > Rikenellaceae > Alistipes. Next base: position 12,314 of record CAMWIG010000016.1, read on the forward strand.
GATTGGCCGGCCACTGCCATTGCAGACCCAGCGTGCGGCCGTCGAACTCGTCGCTATCGGCGGGAGTCTTGACCGCGCTCTTGCCTGCCGGCTTGCGGTATTTGTGCACGGGCTCGCCGATGCCGTCGCCGTTCTGGTCGACGCCGATGATGCACCATCCGTCCTCGCCCCACGTCATGGGTTGGAGGTGCACGACTCGTCCGTAGGCGTACATGTCGACGAAGTGCACGAACCAGTGGTTGCCCTCGATGTCATCGACCCAGCCGCCCTGATGCGGGCCGGGAATGTCGGTGTTGCCCTGATGCATGACCGTGCGGCACTCGTAGGGGCCGTAGGGCGAACGCGAGCGCAGCACAATCTGCCAGCCGGGTTTCACGCCGCCGGCGGGAGCGAAGACGTAGTACCAGCCGTCGCGCTTGTAGAACTTCGGGCCCTCGACCGTGGGGTGCTCGTCGTGGCCGTCGAAAATCAGCACCTCCTCGCCTATGAGGCTGCGGCCGTCGGGCGCCATCTCGCAGACGCTAAGCACGCTCTTGAACGTGGCGCGCGAACCGGCCCAGCCGTGCACGAGGTAGGCCTTGCCGTCGTCGTCCCACAGCGGGCAGGTATCGATCATGCCCTTGCCGGCCTTGACGAGGTGGGGCTTCGACCACTCGCCGCGCGGGTCGGCGGTCTTGGTCATGTAGATGCCGAAGTCGGGGTCGCCCCAGTAGATGTAGTATTCGCCGTCGTGGTAGCGGATGGCGGGCGCCCACACGCCGTCGCCGTGGGCCGGGACATCGAAGTGCCCGGCAGGCTCCTGAGTGCGGAAAACGGTGTTCACAATCTCCCAGTTAACCAAATCGGTGGAGTGCAGAATCTGCAAACCGGGCATGTGGTTGAACGACGAGGCCGTCATCCAGTAATCCTCGCCAACACGGACGAGGTCGGGGTCGGAGTAGTCGGCATAGAGAACGGGGTTCTTGTACTGACCGTTTCCGAGGTCGGAGGTCCAGACGCTCTGCGCCGAGACCGTAACGGCCGCGAAAAGGCCGCATATAGAAAGTAGTTTTTTCATCGGGTTCTCAGTGATTGAAATGACCGCTCCAATCGTCGTGGAACTGCTCGGAGCCGGTCTTTTTTGCAAAAATTTTATCGTTGTCGTATTCCGCGCGCACTTCGTCGTCGGTCAGTTCGTGCGACCAAGACACACGTCCGCTTCGATCTGCGCCGGCTCCCGAACAACGCCATTCGGCGTAGAACGATGTTTTTTCACGGGCAGGGTCGTTCCAATTGTGCCACCCTTCGGGACGAATGGCGGCTGGAAATTTGCAATCAAGCCACACCGTACGTGCGGTCGATTTCCAAGGGCGTCCGAGATACACCTTCGTAACCTCGTCATCGGCCGTGACACGACAATTCGAGAAGACATAACCATATTTGTTGCGCTCGGTTGTCGAAGCGGCCGTAATAAAACTGTTCGCCTTGCAATGGATCGTACAGCATTCGAACAATACGATCGAAGGTCCGAAAATGAAGTCGGTCGTTCCTTCGATATAACAGTTCTCAACGTGTACACGCGAAACATAACCTTTGGTGAAAAATGTGTCCTGATCCCCGAGAAGCGCACATTGATACAGGTGGATACGGTCGCCGCGCGTTTCGAGCGCCACGGCCTGCCCCACCCGGCCGGCGTCGTTCTGAATCGTCAGCCCATCCAAATAGACCTCGTCCGCCTGAATCGACATTGTGTAGCTGTCGTAGGTGGTCATCTCGTAACCGTCCACCACTTTGCCCGAATAGTCGTTCCAGACAATGAGGACACCGGTATCACCTGTCCTGTCCGGGTCGCCGATGATGCGGACCTTGTCCTTGTAGACGTCGAGCGTCACCTTTTCGCGGTACACACCGGGCCGTATAATGATCGTGCGCCACTCCGTCGGTTTCGACGGCAACGCATCGAAGCAGGACTGAACGGTCGTAAAATCGCCGCCGCCGTTGCAGTCGACGACATAGACCTCGTCGCGCGCGGAGTCGCCGCACGCACCGCAGCCGCATGGCGCAGACTCCCCGGCCCGGGCCGCGAGGGCCGGGCCGAGGAGTGCCAGAATAGTCAGAAACAGCTGTCGCATGGCCTGCTTACAGCGTTACGCCGGTCTTGAAGATTGCAATCTCCTTGAAGCCGGTCTTCTCGTGTTTGAGATGCTCGCCGTTGACTGTCGAGATAATCTTCTCGATGAAACGGTCGAGAACGGCCTGCGGCTCCTCGTCTTCGACCAGAGTTCCGGCGTTGAAGTCAATCCAGTTGTGCTTGAACTCGTAGAGAGGAGTGTTGGTCGAAATCTTCATCGTCGGAACGAACGCGCCGAACGGCGTGCCGCGGCCCGTGGTGAAGAGCACTATCTGGCAGCCCGACAGCGCGAGCGCCGAAGCGGCCACGAGGTCGTTGCCCGGAGCCTGCAACAGATTGAGACCCGTCTTGACGATGGGCTGTCCGTAGGTCAGCACGTCGACGACCTTCTGCGCTCCGCCCTTCTGCACGCAGCCCAGCGACTTCTCTTCCAGAGTGGTGATGCCGCCCTTCTTGTTGCCAGGCGAGGGGTTCTCGTAGATAGGCTGGTCGTACTTGCGGAAATAGCCCTTGAAGTTGTTGATGAGACACACCGTCGAGTCGAACACCTCGCGGCTCTCGGCGCGGTCCATGAGTATGGTCTCGGCGCCGAACATCTCGGGAACCTCCGTCAGGACGGTCGTACCGCCCTGCGCGATGAGCCAGTCGGAGAAGAGACCCACCAGCGGATTGGCCGTGATGCCCGAGAAGCCATCCGAACCGCCGCATTTGAGACCCACTTTGAGGTAGGAGAGCGGCAGGGGCTGACGCTTGTCGGCGCGGGTCTTCTCCACCAGCTCGCGGCAGATTTCGAAGCCCGTCTCGATTTCGTCCTCGACCTCCTGAGCGATGAGGAACTTCACGCGCTCGTCGTCCCACTCGCCGATGACCTCTTTGAGCGCCGAGACCTGGTTGTTCTCGCATCCGAGACCCAGAACCAGCACCGCACCCGCATTGGGGTGCTTGACGAGCGCCGCCAGAGCCTTCTGCGTGTTGGAGTGGTCGTCGCCCAGCTGAGAGCAGCCGTAGTTGTGGGTGTAGACGCGCACATCGTCCAGATGCGAGCAGTCGCACTCGGCCTTGACGCGCGCGGCGATGGCGTTGGCCTGACCGTTGACGCAGCCGACCGACGGGACAATCCACAGTTCGTTGCGGATACCCATGCGGCCGTCCTTGCGCAGATAGCCGTCGACCTTCAAGTCGCGCACGGGATAGTCCACGTCGTAGACCTTGGGCGAGTAGGCGTACTCCAAGTCGTCGTGGAGATTGGTTTTGATGTTGTGGGAGTGAATCCACTGACCCTCGCGAATGGACGACGTGGCGTGGCCTATCGGATAGCCATACTTCACGACGTTCTCGCCATCGGCGATATCGCGCAGAGCGACCTTGTGGCCGCGTGCGACATCCTCGACGAGCGTTATATTGCGGCCGTCGACCTCGATAGTCTCGCCGGCTTTGAGGTCGGCAAGAGCGACGCAGACGTTGTCCGCAGCGTTGATTTTAAGATATTTTTTCATCGTTTAGCTATTGCTATTCGGGCGGACGTCTCCCCGAAAAAAGAGGATGCGTCCGCCCGAAAATGAGTGAATTAAGCCATGAACTTCTTCAAAGCGCCCTCCATACCGAGGCTCTCGATATCGCGAACGTAGGCTGCGACGGCCGGGATGAACTCGGGAACCTCCGAGAAATCGACGGTGAAGATGCCGCTGTCCTTGACAATCCACGAAATCGTACCCTCGATGTCGGCCGAGTTCCAGTTGTTCTGGATGTACTCCACGAACTCCTTCGTATCGTCGGGCTTGAAGCCGGTCTTGCCGCTGTAAAGCGTCATCAGAGCGGCGAACGTGAAGGCCTCGCGCTTGGCCAACTTGCCGGCCTTGAACCAGTTGTCCTTGACCGTAGGATAGTTGCGCGCCTCCCACTTCGAAAGCGAGTTGAGCGAGATGGTAGCCAGCATGTGCTTGATGTAGGGGTTGTAGAAGCGTTCCAGAATGCCGGCGGCGAACTGCGTGAGCTCCTGCTGGTCCTCCTCAATCATCGGGATGACCTCCTCGGCAACCATGTCGTTGACGAACTTCTCGATCATCGGGGTGTTGAACGCATCCATGACCGTCTGGCAGCCCATTTGCAGGCCGATGGGCACCATGCCCGTGTGCGAGCCGTTGAGGATGCGCACCTTCTTGTCGCGGAACTGCTTGATGGACGGCATGAAAATCACGTGGAGACCCGCCTTGTCGAGCGGCAGCTCCTTCATGACCTCCTTATAGCCCGGGCCGCCGATAGCCCACAGGTGGTAGAGCTCGGCCTTCACGACGAGGTTGTCGTCGTAGCCTATCTCCTCCTTGATTTCGCCGATGGTGTCGCGCGGGAAGCCCGGCACGATGCGGTCGACGAGCGTATCGCAGAAGTGGCAGTTCTTCTCGACCCAGTCGATGAAGTCCTGGCCCAGCTTGTGGTACTCGGCATGCTTGATGACGTACTCGTGCAGTGTCGAGCCGTTGTTCTCGATGAGCTCGCAGCAGATGATGCAGAGACCCTTCGTGGGGTCGCCGCCGAAGTGCTTGAAGCGCTTGTAGAGCAGCGCCGTCATCTTCGCCGGGTAGGACTTGGGCGGGCGGGCCGTCAGGTCGTCGCCCTCCTCGTAACGGATACCGGCCTCGGTGGTGTTCGAGATGGTTATCTTCAACTCGGGCGAGAGGAAATACCGCTCGTACTTCTCGTACTCGACGTAGGGGTTGAACGAATCCATGACGCTCTTCACCAGACGCACGTCCTTCTTGGGCTGCTTGTTCTCGATGCCTTCGAGGTAGACGTGGTACATGTTGTCCTGCTTGTGCAGCAGGTCGATCATGCCCAGCACCTTGTGCTCGGGGTCGATAATCGGCTGGCAGATTGCCACACCGGCATTCATCACGCCCTTTTCGTTGGCGATGTCGATCTGCCAGTCCACGAAAGCGCGGAGGAAGTTGCCCTCGCCGAATTGGAGTATTTTCACCGGACGCTCGGTCTTTTCGACCGTCGTCTTGTTCAGTTCCTTAATCATGATATGATTTCAGTTGATTGTTGTTGTGTTTGAATTATTTGTCCAGCACGATGGGCTTGTACTTCGGCACGAGCGTCTTCATGATACTCCAAGCCAGAAGATAAGCCACGGCGCAGATGCAGAATACAATCATGTAGCCTGCGGGTTTGCCCGTGAAGCCGAAGAACGAGAAGGCCTCGCCCTGAGCCGCCGAGTAGTCGAACAGCACGCCCGCACCCTTGTTGATCAGGAACGAGCCGCAGCCGCCGGCCATGGCACCGATGCCGGTGATGGTTGCGATGGTCGACTTGGGGAACATGTCGCCGATGGTCGAGAAGAGGTTGGCCGACCATGCCTGATGACCGGCACCGGCGATACCGATGATGATTGCGGGGAACCACACCGAAACGCCCTGCAACGGCTGTGCGAAGAGAGCCAGCAGCGGGAAGAAGGCGAAGATGAGCATCGCCAGCATACGTCCCGAATAGGGCTCCATGTGCTTCTGCTCGACGAAGAGCTTGGGCAGATAGCCGCCGCCGATGGAGATGATAGTGACAATCAGGTAGAGCACGAACACGAGCATCTTACCCGTCATGGTCTCCATCGAGTAGCCGCACTCCGAGAAGTAGGCGGGAGCCCAGAACAGATAGAACCACCACACGCCGTCGGTGAAGAACTTGCCCACGATGAACGACCACGTCTGCTTGTAGCCGAAGCACTTGATGAACGGAATGGTCTTCTCCTCGTCGGCCGGCTTGGTCTCGGCGGGCTGCGCCTCGTCATCCTGCAACATATATTCGAGCTCGGCCTTGTTCACGTACTTGGAGTTCTCGGGCTTCTCGTACATGTAGAGCCAGAAGAACATCCAGACGAAGCCCAGAGCACCGATGATGATGAAGGCCATCTCCCAGCCCCAGGCCGATGCCAGAACGGGAATCGACAGCGGAGCCACGAGAGCGCCGACCGAAGCGCCGGCGTTGAAGAGCGACGTCGCGAAAGCGCGGTCCTTCTTCGGGAAGTACTCGGCCGTAACCTTGATTGCCGCGGGGAAGTTGCCGGCCTCGCCGAGTGCCAGAATGGCGCGGCAGGCGAGGAACAGCCATACGCTCACCGTAGCGATGGCTACGGCTGCCGTAGTTCCGTACTCGACCACCTTCATCGAAGCGAGCGAATCATAGCCCTCGATGTGCATCGTGGCCCAGCCGCAGCCGGCGTGGAGGCAGGCTCCGAACGACCATACGCCGATAGCCCAAAGATAGCCCTTCTTGGTACCCATCCAGTCGACGAACTTGCCGGCGAAAAGGCAGGCGACGGCATAGAAGATCGAGAAGAAGCCGGTGATGGTTCCGTAGTCGGAATCCGACCAGTGGAACTCGGGAGCGATGAAGTCCTTCCAAGTGAGCGAAAGAACCTGACGGTCGAGGTAGTTGACCGTAGTAGCGACGAACAGCAACGCACAAATATACCAGCGCCAATTCGTCATCTTGTTTTGAGAATTTGTCATTTACTGAGGTTTTTGTTTTATGTCGGTTATGGTTGAGGTCTCCGGCAACCGAATTTCCGGATATGAGGCGTCATCGCAGGAGCGGTTCCGCACTCCGCCGACGGAGTGCGGAACACCTTCCTGAAACCTATTTCGAGCGAATCTCGGCGATGATGTCGAGACACTCGCGGCACTTGTCCGTAACGTATGCCCAGTCCTCGGCAGCCACCTTCTCCTTCGGGAAGAGCTTGGAGCCCATACCGACGCAGTAGACACCGGCCTTGAACCACGACGTGAGGGTCTCGCGGGCGGGCGACACGCCGCC
>CAMWIG010000017.1 GCA_947174295.1 uncultured Alistipes sp.
AAATGGGGCAGACTGTAAATCTGCTGGCGTACGCCTTCGGTGGTTCGAATCCATCTCTTCCCACCAATTACAATGGCGCCGATCGGGGTTGCGAAAAGGAGGTCGAAAGACCGACGGGCATACTCTGATACGGTGTATTTTTGCGGAAGTAGCTCAGTTGATAGAGCATTAGCCTTCCAAGCTAAGGGTCGCGAGTTTGAGCCTCGTCTTCCGCTCCAAAGGGTGCAAGTGGTGTCGGTCTCCGAATCGAAAGAGAGGGGCGGCGCACACTTGATTTCCCGTATAAGACGATAAGTAATTTTTAAATAACTTAAAATACTTTTAAAGCTATGGCAAAAGAAAAATTTGACCGTTCGAAACCCCATGTGAACATTGGTACTATCGGACACGTTGACCACGGTAAGACCACCCTTACCGCCGCTATTACGACCGTTCTGGCTAAGGCCGGTCTCTCGGAGCTCCGTTCGTTCGACTCGATCGACAACGCACCCGAGGAGAAGGAGCGTGGTATCACGATCAACACCGCTCACGTAGAGTATCAGACCGCTGCCCGCCACTACGCTCACGTAGACTGCCCGGGACACGCCGACTACGTGAAGAACATGGTAACGGGTGCCGCTCAGATGGACGGTGCAATCCTCGTGGTTGCTGCAACCGACGGTCCGATGCCTCAGACCAACGAGCACGTGCTTCTCGCTAAGCAGGTGAACGTTCCGAGAATCGTTGTCTTCCTGAACAAGTGCGATATGGTTGACGACCCCGAGATGCTCGACCTCGTCGAGATGGAGGTTCGCGACCTGCTTGCAAAGTACGACTTCGACGAGAACTGCCCCATCATCCGCGGTTCCGCACTCGGCGGTCTCAATGGCGAGCCCCAGTGGGAGGAGAAGATCATGGAGCTCATGAATGCCGTAGACGAGTATATTCCTATCCCTGCTCGTGACAACGAGAAGCCTTTCCTGATGCCTGTCGAGGACGTATTCTCGATTACCGGCCGCGGTACCGTTCTTACGGGCCGTATCGAGACTGGTGTCATCAAGGTCGGCGACCCCGTAGAGATCGTAGGTCTCGAAGAGAAGACTCTGACTTCGACCTGCACCGGCGTGGAGATGTTCCGCAAGCTGCTCGACGAGGGTGAGGCAGGTGACAACGTAGGTCTGCTGATGCGTGGTATCGACAAGAAGGACGTTAAGCGCGGTATGGTCGTAGCTAAGCCCGGTTCGATTACTCCTCACACCAAGTTCACCGCTGAGGTCTACATCTTGAAGAAGGAAGAGGGTGGCCGTCACACTCCGTTCCACAACAAGTACCGTCCCCAGTTCTACCTCCGCACGATGGACGTAACCGGTGAGGTTGCTCTGCCCGAGGGTGTAGACATGGTGATGCCCGGTGACCACGTGACTATCACTGTTACGCTGATCTACCCGGTTGCACTCAACGAGGGTCTCCGTTTCGCAATCCGCGAGGGTGGCCGTACGGTAGGTGCAGGTCAGATTCTCAAAATCGTTGAGTAATCACGCATAACCTTCGAGTGAAGCGGCGCAGTTGAAGCCGCACCGCTTCACTCTCTTTTAGGAGCATAGTTCAAGGGTAGAATAGCGGTCTCCAAAACCGTTGATGGGAGTTCGAATCTCTCTGCTCCTGCCAAATAAAAGAACAGAATATGTTTAATTACGTTAAAGAATCCTATAACGAGCTTGTTAACAAGGTGACGTGGCCTTCGTTCGCACAGTTGCAGAGCTCCACGATCGTGGTGATGGTGGCTTCGCTGCTTTTTGCAATAGTAGTGCTGGCGATGGACTTGTCCTTTGAGAACATCATGGCTTCCATATACAAGACTTTGGGTAATCTGGGTCGTTAATTGTTTTATATTTGTTTAAATTAAAGCGATGAACGAAATTAAGAAAGAGTGGTATGTAGTCCGTGCTATCGGTGGTAAGGAGAATAAGGTCAAAGAGTACATCGAGTCCGAAATTCGCCACAACCATTTGGAGGATTACATTTCGCAGGTGCTGATTCCCACTGAGAAAGTCTATACCATTCGCAATGGTAAGAAAATCTCGAAAGAAAAGGTCTCCTATCCCGGCTATGTTCTGGTGGAGGCCGCGTTTGTAGGACAAATTCCGATTATACTTCGCAATGTTCCCAATGTGCTCGGCTTCCTCGGTGATACCAAGGAGGATAGTCGTCAGATGAAGGCTACGCCGCTTCGTCCACAAGAAGTGAGCCGTATTCTGGGTCGTGTCGATGAGATGAGCAACATGGACGAGGAGAACGAAGAGCCGTTCTTCGTCGGCGAGACCGTCAAGGTTACGGACGGTCCTTTCTCAAGCTTCCAAGGTACTATTGAGACAGTCGACAATGAGCGTCGCAAGCTCACGGTTTCCGTGAAGATTTTCGGGCGCAAGACTCCTATGGAGTTGAGCTTCACACAAGTAGAAAAAGAATAATTAACCAAGGAAAATTATGGCAAAAGAGGTTGCTGCATTTATTAAATTGCAGATTAAAGGTGGTGCCGCCAATCCCTCTCCCCCAGTAGGTCCTGCGTTGGGTTCCAAGGGAGTCAATATCATGGACTTCTGCAAGCAGTTCAACGCACGTACACAGGACAAGGCGGGCAAGGTGCTGCCGGTAATAATCACGGTTTACAGCGATAAGTCGTTCGATTTCGTTGTTAAACAGCCGCCCGTAGCCATCCAGCTCAAGGAGGCAGCCAAAATCAAGTCGGGTTCCGCACAGCCCAACCGTTCGAAAGTCGGTGAGGTGACGTGGGAGCAGGTCAAGGCTATCGCCGAGGACAAGATGCCCGACATGAACTGCTTCACCGTTGAGGCCGCTATGCGCATGGTAGCAGGTACTGCACGCAGTATGGGTATCAACGTTGTCGGAGAATTTCCTAAATTGTAATTGAGAAGATGAGTAAGTTGACAAAAAATCAAAAAATCGCCTACGCAAAGGTTGAGCCCCACAAGGCTTATAAGCTCGCTGAGGCCGCAGCTCTTCTGAAAGAAATTACTTTTACGAAGTTCGATGCCTCCGTGGATATCGACGTGCGTCTGGGCGTTGACCCGCGCAAGGCCAATCAGATGGTTCGCGGCGTGGTTACTCTTCCTCACGGTACGGGTAAGACGGTTCGCGTTCTGGCCCTCTGTACTCCCGACAAGGAGGCCGAGGCCAAGGCTGCCGGTGCAGACTACGTAGGTCTGGATGAGTACGTGGAGAAGATCAAGGGCGGTTGGACCGACGTCGACGTTATCGTCACTACGCCCAACGTTATGGGCAAGGTCGGTGCTCTGGGTCGTATCCTCGGTCCTCGCGGTCTGATGCCTAACCCCAAAACGGGTACCGTTACGATGGAGATCGGCAAGGCTATCAGCGAGGTTAAGTCGGGTAAGATCGACTTCAAGGTGGACAAGTTCGGTATCGTACATACGTCGGTAGGTAAGATTTCGTTCTCCGCCGAGCAGATTGTCGACAACGCCAACGAGGTTCTGAGCGCCATTATCAAGCTCAAACCGTCGGCTGCCAAGGGAACCTACGTCAAGAGCATCTATCTCTCGACGACCATGAGCCCGGGCTTGCAGATCGACTCCAAATCAGTAGAAACCAAATAAAGAAGGAGGAATTAAGAGATGACAAAGGAAGAAAAAGCGCTTGTTATTAACAGCCTGACCGAGCAGCTCAACGAGTATCCTCACTTCTACATCACCAACATCGAGTCGCTCAACGCCGAGCAGACGGCTACTCTCCGTCGCAAGTGCTTCGAGAGCGGAGTGAAGCTCGTCGTTGTGAAGAACACGCTTCTGGGCAAGGCTTTGGAGCGTGCGGATAAGGCGGATGCTGATCTGATTGGTGTATTGGAGGGGTCGACCTCCGTTATGTTCGCACAGACGGGTAAGGTGCCTGCCGTTCTTATCAAGGAGTTCCGCAAGAAGAACGACAAGCCGGTACTGAAAGCCGCTTATGTCGAGGGTTGCGTCTACGTAGGCGACAATCAGCTCGATGCACTGTGCAACATCAAGAGCCGCGAGGAGCTCATCGGCGATATCGTCGCTCTGCTCCAATCGCCTGCGAAGAACGTTATTTCCGCTCTTCAAGGCAATGCCGGCCAAAAGATTGCGGGTATCGTGAAGACGCTCGAATCGAGAAATTAATCTTATTAGAAAACAAAACAAAATTTAATAAAAATTACAACTATGGCAGATGTAAAGAAACTTGCAGAAGAATTGGTAAATTTGACTGTTAAGGAGGTAAACGAATTGGCTACCATCCTCAAAGAGGAGTATGGCATTGAACCGGCTGCTGCAGCTGTTGCTGTTGCTGCTGCTCCCGCCGCCGCTGGCGAGGCAGCTGCTGCTGAGAAGACTTCGTTCGACGTAGTGCTGAAAAGCGCAGGTCAGGCTAAGCTTCAGGTTATCAAGGTCGTTAAGGAGGTTGCAGGTCTGTCGCTCGGCGACGCTAAGGCTCTCGTTGACGGTGCTCCCAAGAACGTTAAGGAGGGTGTCTCCAAGGAGGAGGCTGAGGCAGTTAAGGCCCAGCTCGAGGAGGCAGGTGCTGAGGTTGAGCTGAAGTAGTCATCGACTGCTGAAAGGTTTGCTTTCAGACAACTCGGGTATAGAGCTTACACTATGGTAAGCCCTATACCTTTTTTGAGTCTAAGGGTCGGGAGTGCCACTCTGAGCTGTGCCCGATCTTTGACATGAAAATGCTCTCAGGGTGTAATGTGTTTACGCTGAGGGCATTAGCGGGATATAAACCCCGTTCTTCAACTGCGGCGGCATGGCCCTATGCCACGCTTCGGCGATGTGCGGCGAGTGATTCGCGGCGATTCGGCGGGCGAAGGCATGAAACGAGGACGTCACGTTGCAAGGTTCGACGCCTCTGCGGATTGAAAAGGTATATACCAAATTAAAACAGTGGATTAGCCAATGTCCAATACAACACAACAACAAAGAATCAGCTTCTCGACAGTCAAGAACCGGGTGCCTTATCCCGACTTGCTGGAAGTGCAGCTCAAATCGTTCCGGGACTTCTTCCAGATGGATACCACGGCCGAAAATCGTAAGAACGAGGGCCTCTACAAGGTATTTCAGGAGAATTTCCCGATTACCGATACCCGGAACAACTTCGTTCTGGAATTTATCGACTACTATATCGACCCGCCCCGCTACTCGATAGAGGAGTGTTTGGAGCGCGGTCTCACGTACAGTGTTCCTCTCAAAGCGAAACTCAAACTATACTGCACGGATGACGAGCACGAGGATTTCGGCGTTGTCGTGCAGGATGTCTATTTCGGCACCATTCCCTACATGACCGAGCGCGGTACGTTCGTCATCAACGGTGCCGAGCGCGTCATCGTGTCGCAGCTGCACCGCTCGCCGGGCGTATTCTTCGGCCAGAGCATGCACACCAACGGCACGAAGCTCTACTCGGCGCGAATCATCCCGTTCAAGGGTTCGTGGATCGAGTTCGCTACGGACATCAACAACGTGATGTACGCATATATCGACCGCAAGAAGAAGCTGCCCGTCACGACGCTGCTGCGCGCCATCGGTTTCGAGGCCGACCAGCAGATTCTCGAAATCTTCGACCTGGCCGACGAGGTGAAGGTCACCAAGTCCAACTTGAAGAAGGCCGTGGGCCGCAAGCTTGCCGCACGCGTGCTGACCACGTGGGTGGAGGACTTCGTGGACGAGGATACCGGCGAGGTGGTCTCCATCGAGCGTAACAACGTCATCGTCGACCGCGAGACCGTCCTCGAAGAGGAGCACATCGAGCAGATTCTCGAAAGCGACACCAAGACGATTCTCCTGCACAAGGAGAACCCCGCCGGCGTCGACTTCTCGATTATATACAACACTTTGCAGAAAGACCCCTGCAACTCCGAAAAGGAGGCCGTGGTCTACATTTACAGACAGCTTCGCGCTTCGGAGCCGCCCGATGAGGCTACGGCCCGCGACGTGATTGACAAGCTGTTCTTCTCGGACAAGCGTTACGACTTGGGCAATGTCGGCCGTTTCCGCATCAACAACAAGCTGGGACTCGACACCGATCCGGCCATCCGCACGCTGACCCGCGAGGATATCATCGCCATCATCAAGTACCTGATTCAGCTCATCAACTCGCGTGCCGAAGTCGACGATATCGACCACCTGTCGAACCGCCGCGTGCGCACCGTGGGCGAGCAGCTGTCGAATCAGTTCTCGGTAGGTTTCGTCCGCATGGCCCGCACTATCCGCGAGCGCATGAACGTGCGCGACAACGAGGTCTTCACTCCGGTGGACCTCATCAATGCCAAGACACTGTCGAGCGTCATCAACTCGTTCTTCGGCACGTCGCAGCTGTCGCAGTTCATGGACCAGATCAACCCTCTGGCCGAGGTTACGCACAAGCGCCGTCTGTCGGCCCTCGGCCCCGGCGGTCTGTCGCGCGACCGCGCAGGCTTCGAGGTGCGAGACGTACACTACACGCACTACGGCCGTCTCTGTCCTATCGAGTCGCCGGAAGGCCCGAACATCGGTCTTATCTCGTCGCTCTGCGTCTATGCCAAGATTTCGGACATGGGATTCATCGAGACTCCCTACCGCGAGGTGGTCGACGGCAAGATCGACATGGATAATTCGCACATCAAGTACTACTCGGCAGAGGACGAGGAGGGCAAGGTCGTCGCGCAGTCGAACATGCCTGTCGACGACGAGGGCAACTTCCTGCGTCCCGACCGCATCAAGGCCCGTCAGGGTGCCGACTTCCCCGTGGTTACGGCTCCGGAGGTCAACCTCATGGACGTAGCCCCCAACCAGATTGCCTCGATTGCTGCGAGCCTCATTCCGTTCCTCGAACACGACGACGCCAACCGTGCCCTGATGGGTTCGAACATGATGCGTCAGGCGGTGCCTCTCGTTACGTGCGAGTCGCCTATCGTCGGTACGGGTATCGAGAAGGACATGATTACCGACAGCCGCATTCAGGTCGTCGCCGAGCGCGACGGCGAGGTCGTATTCTCCGACGCCACGAAGATTCAGGTCCGCTACGAGCGCACCGAGGACGAGCGCATCTGCTCGTTCGAGCCGGAGGTTACCACCTACATGCTGCCCCGCTACCGCCGTACCAACCAGAACACCTCCATCACGCTCAAACCCGCCGTGCTGACTGGCGAGAAGGTCGTGAAGGGCCAGATTCTCACGGACGGCTACTCGACGCAGGGCGGAGAGCTGGCGCTGGGCCGCAACCTGAAAGTGGCCTTCATGCCCTGGAAGGGTTACAACTTCGAGGATGCAATCGTGATTTCGGAGCGTATCCAGCGCGAGGACATCTTCACGTCGGTTCACGTCGACGAATACATAATGGAGGTGCGCGACACGAAACGCGGCGTCGAGGAGCTCACGTCGGACATTCCGAACGTCAGCGAGGACGCTACGAAAGACCTCGATGCCAACGGTATCATCCGCATCGGCGCCAACGTGCACCCGGGCGATATACTTATAGGTAAGATTACCCCCAAGGGCGAGAGCGACCCGTCGCCCGAGGAGAAGCTCCTGCGCGCAATCTTCGGCGACAAGGCCGGCGACGTGAAGGATGCTTCGCTGAAAGCGCAGCCGTCGCTGCACGGTGTGGTCATCGACACCAAGCTTTACAGCCGCGCTGCCAAGGAGGGCAAGAAGGGCAAGAATGCCGAGCGCGCGATGCTCGACCAGCTGGACGAGAAGTTCGCCGGTCAGGTCGCCGACCTCACTAAGATTCTTATCCAGAAGCTCTGGACTCTCGTGCAGGGCAAGACCTCGACGGGCATCAACGACTACTTCGGCGTAGAGCTCTACCCGGCTGGTACGAAGTTCACGCAGAAGCTGTTGGAGGAGCTCGCACGTTCGACGTCCGACGAGAAGACCGGCGTTGCTACTGGTTACATGAACCTCGGCACGTGCAACTGGACGGGCGATGCTCATCTCGACTCGCTCATCGAGACTACGGTCAACAACTACACCATCGAGTGGAAGAAGGCCGATGCCGCCATCAAGCGCGAGAAGTACAACCTCACCAACGGCGATGAGCTCCCGCAGACGGGCGTCATCCAGATGGCCAAGGTCTACATCGCCAAGAAGCGCAAGCTCAAAGTCGGCGACAAGATGGCAGGTCGTCACGGTAACAAGGGTATCGTTGCGCGTATCGTCCGCGACGAGGACATGCCGTTCCTCGAAGACGGTACCATCGTCGACATCTGCCTGAACCCGCTGGGTGTGCCTTCGCGAATGAACCTCGGCCAGATTTACGAGACCGTGCTCGGCTGGGCCGGCCGCGAGCTGGGCTTGAAGTTCGCCACGCCTATCTTCGACGGAGCGTCGCTCGAACAGATAAACGAGTACACGGCCAAGGCCGGCGTACCCCGCAGCGGCCGTACCTACCTCTACGACGGCGGTACGGGCGAGATGTTCGACCAGCCGGCTACGGTGGGTGTCATCTACATGCTCAAACTGGGTCACATGATCGACGACAAGATGCACGCCCGTTCGATCGGCCCGTACTCTCTCATCACGCAGCAGCCTCTGGGCGGTAAGGCTCAGTTCGGTGGTCAGCGTTTCGGAGAGATGGAGGTCTGGGCTTTGGAGGGCTTCGGCGCCGCCAACATCCTGCAAGAGATTCTTACCATCAAGTCCGACGACGTCATGGGACGCGCCAAGGCTTACGAGGCCATCGTCAAGGGCGACAACCTGCCCAAGCCGGGTATCCCCGAGGCCATGAACGTGCTTCTGCACGAGTTGCGCGGTCTGGCACTGTCGGTCAAACTCGAATAATTCGGGAAGTAGGTATTAAGAAATAAAACAACAGAAGATATGTCAATTAACAAGGACAATAAATCAAACAGCGGTTACAGCCACATCGCCATCGGTCTGGCATCTCCCGAGGAGATTCTGGCACAGTCGAGCGGCGAGGTGCTGAAACCCGAGACCATCAACTATCGTACCTACAAGCCCGAACGTGACGGACTGTTCTGCGAGCGTATCTTCGGTCCCGTAAAGGACTACGAGTGCCACTGCGGAAAGTACAAGCGTATCCGCTACAAGGGCATCGTCTGCGACCGATGCGGCGTGGAGGTCACCGAGAAGAAGGTGCGTCGCGAGCGTATGGGTCACATCTCGCTCGTCGTGCCGGTGGTTCATATCTGGTATTTCCGCTCGCTGCCGTCGAAAATCGGCTACCTGCTGGGTATTCCGTCGAAGAAACTCGAAGCCATCATCTACTACGAGCGCTATGTGGTCGTGAACGCAGGTGCGGCTGCCGAGACCGGCATCGAGCGTCTGCAAACCCTCTCGGAGAAGGAGTATCTCGACGTTCTGGACACGCTGCCCGCAGGCAACCAGTCTCTGCCTGACGACGACCCGAATAAGTTCGTCGCCATGATGGGCGCCGAGGCCATCCTCACCCTTCTGAAACAGGTCGACCTCGACTCCATGTCCTACGCACTGCGCCACAAGGCCTCCACGGAGACTTCGCAGCAGCGTAAGAGCGAAGCCTTGAAGTGTCTGAACGTCATCGAGTCGTTCCGCGCCTCGAACGGTCAGAACAAGCCCGAGTGGATGGTTCTGTCGGTCATCCCGGTCATCCCGCCCGAGCTTCGTCCGCTCGTTCCGCTGGACGGCGGCCGCTTCGCGACGTCGGATTTGAACGACCTCTACCGTCGAGTCATCATCCGCAACAACCGCTTGAAGCGTCTGATCGAAATCAAGGCTCCCGAGGTGATTCTCCGCAACGAGAAGCGTATGTTGCAGGAGGCCGTCGACTCGCTGTTCGACAACTCCCGCAAGTCCAACGCCGTGAAGAACGAGTCGAACCGTCCGTTGAAGTCGCTGAGCGACTCTCTGAAAGGAAAGCAGGGACGTTTCCGTCAGAACCTGCTCGGTAAGCGTGTCGACTACTCGGCCCGTTCGGTCATCGTCGTAGGTCCCGAGTTGAAGATGCACGAGATGGGTATTCCGAAGGACATGGCGGCCGAGCTCTACAAGCCGTTCGTCATCCGCAAGCTCATCGAGCGCGGCATCGTGAAGACCGTCAAGTCCGCGAAGAAGATTATCGACCGCAAGGACCCCGTCATCTGGGGCATCCTCGAAAACGTCATAAAGGGTCACCCGGTGCTTATGAACCGAGCCCCGACGCTTCACCGTCTGGGTATTCAGGCGTTCCAGCCCAAGCTCATCGAGGGTAAGGCAATGCAGCTCCACCCGCTGGCTTGTACGGCATTCAACGCCGACTTCGACGGCGACCAGATGGCCGTGCACCTCCCGCTGGGCAATGCCGCCATTTTGGAGGCTCAGCTGCTGATGCTCGGTTCGCACAACGTCCTCAATCCCGCGAACGGTGCGCCTATCACCGTGCCTTCGCAGGACATGGTACTCGGTCTGTACTACATCACCAAGCCGCGCAAGGGCGTCAAGGGCGAGGGTCTTGTATTCTACGGTCCCGAGGAGGCGATTATCGCCTACAACGAGAAGCGCGCCGACCTGCACGCCACAGTCAAGTGCCTCGTGCGCGATATCGACGAGGAGGGTAACTCCGTTCAGGTGCTCAAAGAGACCACCATCGGCCGCATCCTCTTCAATCAGGTGGTTCCCGAGGAGGTAGGCTTCATCAACGAGGTTCTGACTAAGCGTTCGCTGCGCGACATCATCTCCGTCGTGATGAAGAAGGCCGGTGCCGACAAGGTTGCCACGTTCCTCGACGACATCAAGAACATGGGTTACCGCATGGCCTTCCAGGGCGGTCTGTCGTTCAACCTCGACGCCGTCATCATCCCCGAGGAGAAGGAGAAGCTCGTGCAGGAGGGTTACGACCGTGCCGACGAGGTCATCGAGTCGTACAACATGGGTCTTATCACCAACAACGAGCGTTACAACCAGATTATCGACATCTGGACCAATATCAACTCGAAGCTCACCAAGTCGGTGATCGAGACTCTTATCAAGGACCAGGACGGCTTCAACCCCGTCTACATGATGCTCGACTCGGGAGCCCGCGGTTCGAAGGAGCAGATTCGTCAGCTCTCGGGTATGCGTGGTCTTATGGCCAAGCCGCAGAAGTCGGGAGTCGAGGGTGGCCAGCAGGTCATCGAGAACCCGATTCTCTCGAACTTCAAGGAGGGTCTTTCGGTGTTGGAGTACTTCATCTCCACGCACGGTGCGCGTAAGGGTCTTGCCGATACCGCATTGAAGACGGCCGACGCCGGTTATCTGACTCGCCGTCTGGTCGACGTGGCACAGGACGTCATCATCAACGAGGAGGATTGCGGCACGCTGCGCGGTCTGACGGCTACGGCCATCAAGCGCAACGACGACGTCGTGCAGACGCTCTACGACCGCATTCTCGGCCGCACGGCTCTGAACGACGTAATCCACCCGATTACCAAGGAGGTCATCTGCCGCGCCGGCGACGAGATTACCGAGTCCATCGCCGAGGCTATCGACAAGTCGCCGCTCGAATCCGTCGAGATTCGTTCGGTTCTCACCTGCGAAGCGCGCCGCGGCGTCTGCGCGAAGTGCTACGGCCGCAACCTGGCTACGGCACGAATGGTGCAGAAGGGCGAGGTCGTCGGTGTCATCGCGGCGCAGTCCATCGGCGAGCCGGGTACGCAGCTTACGCTCCGTACATTCCACGTCGGTGGTGTTGCGGGAGGTACCGCAGTCGAGACCAACGTAGTCTCGAAGTACGACGGTCGTCTGGAAATCGACGAGCTGCGCACGGTCAAGAGCAAGAACGCCCAGGGCGAGACCATCAACATCGTGGTATCGCGTCAGTCGGAGTTCCGCATCGTCGACCCGAAGACCGAAATCGTGCTCTACACGCACGCTCTGCCTTACGGCGCTACGATATTCATGGCCGACGGAGCCGAGGTCAAGAAGGGCGACATGATTTGCGAGTGGGACCCCTACAATGCAGTCATCATCTCCGAGACCGAGGGTAAGGCCGTCTACGACAGCGTCATCGAGGGTGTCACCTATCGCGACGAGCGCGACGAGCAGACCGGTCTGTCGGAGAAGGTCGTCATCGAGTCGAAGGACAAGACGAAGAACCCCGTCATCAAGATTATCAACAAGGAGGGCGAGGAGGTCAAGTCGTACAACCTGCCCGTATCGGCCCACGTCGTGGTTAAGGACAACGCCAAGATTAAGGCCGGCGATATTCTTATCAAGATTCCGCGTGCTGTCGGCAAGACCGGCGGCGATATCACCGGTGGTCTGCCGCGCGTTACCGAGCTCTTCGAGGCGCGCAACCCGTCGAACCCCGCTATCGTTTCGGAGATCGACGGCGAGGTGACGTTCGGCAAGATCAAGCGCGGTAACCGCGAAATCATCATCACCTCGAAGGACGGCGACGTGCGTCGCTATCTGGTGCCGCTGTCGCGTCAGATTATCGTTCAGGAGAACGACTACGTCAAGGCCGGCAGTCCTCTGTCGGACGGCGCAATCACCCCGAGCGACATTCTGCGCATCCTCGGTCCCACGCGAGTACAGGAGTACATCGTCAACGAGGTGCAGGAGGTTTACCGCATGCAGGGCGTGAAGATTAACGACAAGCACTTCGAGGTCATCGTCCGCCAGATGATGAACAAGGTGCAGATCGAGGACCCGGGAGACACCCGCTTCTTCGAGGACCAGATTGTCGACAAGTGGGAGTTCATGGATGTGAACGACGAGCTCTACGACAAGGTAGTCGTTACCGATGCCGGCGACTCCACGGCTGTTCAGCCGGGTCAGATTATCTCGATGCGCAAGCTGCGCGACGAGAATTCGAGCCTCAAACGCCGCGATTTGCGTCTTATCGAGGTGCGCGACATCGTTCCCGCTACGTCGAATCAGGTTCTTCAAGGTATCACGCGCGCTGCATTGCAGACTTCGAGCTTCATCTCGGCGGCTTCGTTCCAGGAGACCACCAAGGTGCTCAACGAGGCTGCTATCATGCGCAAGACCGACCCGTTGCAGAACCTCAAAGAGAACGTCATCTGCGGTCGTCAGATTCCGGCAGGTACGGGCCAGCGCAACTTCGACGACCTGGTCGGCGGTCGGCGTTCGGACGTCGAGGCACTGCGTCAGTAATCGACGATTGCCGATATATCGAAAAACAGCCGCCTTTGAAAGGGCGGCTGTTTTTCATTCGGACGGGGCTGTCGGCGTCGTCACTGCGGGCGGCCGTTCGTTCTGTTCGGACGTTGCATCGGTCGTTCAGACGGGCAGATGTTTTTCGTTGGGACCTGGTGCTTTTGTTTCGTGGGGGAGCGATTGTATCGGTTTGATGGACGGCTGTTGTTCGGCAGTATGCCGTTTTGCGGCCGTTTTGCTGAGTGAAACGAACTGCAACCGTCGTGCGGCTGATTCAGACGTCGTGCGGCAGCGGACGGGCGGCGTGCGGGCCTGGTTTGCGGCGATGCGCGATATGAAAACAGCAGCGGAACCTCGCGAAGTTCCGCTGCTGTTTTTTCGGGCACCGCGGGGTGCGGGCTACGCTTCGTTCTGCTTGCAGAGCCGCAGCCAGCGTACGTAACCTGCGACGGCCAGTGCGGAGTAGAGCACGTAGAGCCCTGCCGTGACCGGGATTTCCTTGTAGATGTAGAGCCCTGCCGTTATGACGTCGACCGCCAGCCACACGAGCCACTGCTCCGCGTATTTGCGCGAGAGCATCCAGTATGCCACGATGCAGAGCGCCGTGGTGAGCGAATCCCAGAACGGCACGGTGCTGTTCGTGAATCGGGTAAGCAGCATGTATATGACGGTTTGAAGCACACCCCATGCGACTGCTGCCGCGACCCATGCTGCGGGCGGTGTGCGGACGATGCCGCGTGTCTGTGCCGCCGTCTTTTCTCCGTTGGCTTTGCGGCTCCATGCCGCCAGTCCGTAGAGCCCTGCCAGAATATAGTAGACCTGCATCGAGCAGTCGGCGTAGAGTCCCGCACGATAGTAGAGCAGACCGTGAACGCACGGCATGATGAGTCCGACTATCCACAGCCGTATGTCGGCGCGGTACTCCAACCACAGGTAGAGCAGTCCGAGCGCCGCGCCGGCGATTTGCAGTATGAGTTTCAGTTCCATAGTCTTTTAATCGGCGATTGGCAATGAGCAATTGTTAGTTCTCCGTTGCGACTGTGTGCCGCGCTGTCATTCTGAACGAAGTGAAGAATCTCACTCGCCGGCGGATTCTTCACTTCGTTGCATTTCGTCGGAACTACGGTTTTATCCGATTGCTCATTACTAATTGATAATTGCTCATTAGAATTTCACCGTCACGTTGGCCAGCACGTGGAGCGGAGCCTGCGGAAAGTAGAAGGCTTCGTCGATGCGCTTCGGTGTTTCGGAGTTCCACGTGTCCATGTAGGAGTATCCGTAGCCGTTGCTCTCGTATTCGGCGTTGAAGAGGTTGTAGACGGTAACGCCGAAGCGCACCTTTTTCGCCGCGCGGGTCCGCAGCGTGTACGACAGGTCGAGGTTCGTGACGCAGTAGCTGTCGAGCGACAGGGCTTCGTTTTCGTTGTTTGTGAAGTACTGCTTGCCGACGTAGTTCGTGCGCAGCACGGCCTCGAATCCGCAGGTGTGGAAGTTCAGGAATCCGCCGGCAATCCACTCCGGCGAGTAGGCTATTGTCATCGTGCCGAGGTCCTGACCGTAGGTCGGGCTGGCGGAGAGCATGTCGACGTAGTGCTCGATTTCGTTGCGGCTCCACGTGGCGTTGGCGCCCACGGTCAGCCAACGGAGCGGCCTCCATGCTGCCGAGAGCTCCACGCCGTAGCGGCGGCTGTCGGGAACGTTGACGTTCAGCGCCTCGTCGCCGTCGTTGACCATGCCCGTGGGAACCAGCTGGTCGCGGTAGGACATGTAGTAGAAGTTGGCGCCCAGGTCGAGTCGCGGCGAGTGGTAGCCGTAGCCGAGTTCGTAGTCGTAGAGCGTCTCGGACTCGGGCGACGAGTCGTCGGACGAGAACATGTAGCGGTCGGTGAAGTCCGAACGCGTTGGCTCCTTCTGCGCAATGGCGAACGACGCGTAGAGTGTGTGCCGCTCTGCGAAGGCGTATTGCAGACCGACGTGCGGATTGAAGAAGTTGTAGGTCTCGTCGACGTCTATCGGCTGCATCGCGCCTGTCGAGCTGTCGTAGTTGTCGTTCACGCCCCACGCCTTGTAGTGCACGTAGCGGTACTGCATGTCGGCGAAGATGTTCAGACCGCGCGCCGCCTCCCAGTTGGCCTTCACGAAGAGGTTGGCGTCGTGCTTGTCGACGTCGT
This sequence comes from uncultured Alistipes sp., assembly GCA_947174295.1. Classification (GTDB taxonomy): domain Bacteria; phylum Bacteroidota; class Bacteroidia; order Bacteroidales; family Rikenellaceae; genus Alistipes. Next base: position 15,257 of record CAMWIG010000017.1, read on the forward strand.
TGTCGTACCAGCGTCCGGCGTAGCGGTCGGCTTCGAGTCCGTCGACCCAGAGCAGCTCGCCCCAGTGCGGGCAGGTGTAGAAGCTGTACGAACCGCCGAACGCGAGCTTGAACCGCTCGGCGGAGTAGAACGCCGCGGCGTTGATGCCGCCCAGATGGTTGCGCATCAGCTTCTCGCGAATCAAATCCTCCTTTTCGCCGCCGGCGAGCCCCGTGATGTTAGTGTATTCGAACAGCTTCTTGCTATCCTTGTACTGCTTGTAGTATCCGTATCCGTAGGTGTAGAATCCCGTGAGATTCATCGACCAGCGATTGTCGAACGTGTGTGTGATGATGAGCTGGTTGTTGATTTGCAGATAGTTGTCGGTGTGGTCGTCGTAATAGTCGACATGCTGTCCGTCGGCCAGTACGAACGGACCGTTGGCGCTGGCATACTGGCCCTCGGTGTGGTAGCGGCGTCCGTAGAGGGCCATGTCCTCCTTAGATACGCCCGTGTAGGTCAGGTAGGTGCGGGCCTTGCCGCCGAACGAGAGGAGCTTCACCATGGTGCTGCCGTCGTAGTAGGCGCCCTGCAACATGTATGATTTCAGGTCGGTCGCTCCGCGGTCGATGTAGCCGTCCGAGCCGATGTGCGTCAGACGAGCGTCGACCATCCAGTGGCCGCCCATGAGACCCGAGCCGACGTGCACGGCCTGCTTGTTGGTGTTGTACGAGCCGTAGGAGAGCGATGCGTCGCCGCCGAATTCGGTGGCGAGCGACGAGGTGGTCATATTCACCGCACCGCCGAAGGCTCCCGTTCCGTTGGTCGACGTTCCGGCGCCGCGCTGCACCTGCATGTCGCCCACGGCCGAGATGAGGTCGGGCGTGTCGTACCAGTACATCGAGTGGGAGTCGGGGTTGTTCATCGCCACGCCGTTGATGGTGACGTTCAGGCGCGTGGCGTCAGTGCCGCGCAGACGCATCGACGTGCCGCCGATTCCGATGCCGGTTTCGTTCGTCGCAATCATCGAGGGCGTGAGTGCCAGCACCGACGGTATGTCGAGTCCGTAGCTGTTGCGCTCGACCTCCTCGCGCGAGATGTCGGCGTAGGCGACGGGCGTCTGCTTCGATGCGCGCGTGGCCGTAACTTCGATTTGCTGAATGTCGTAGACCGACAGTGAGTCGAGCACCGGGTGCTCCTCTGCGTTAGCTGCGGCCGAGCAGATGGTGCTCACGGCCGCAAGGGTCAGTGTAAACCTTTTCATAAAACTCTGTTTTTTTAGAGAACTCTGAAAAGGGGTATTTTTGTCGATTATGCTATCCCGGTCTCGGCATTACCCGTATCCGGTTCAATGGGTATAATCTCAGCCTGACAGTAAGGCACCCCTTCGGAAATTCGATGCAAAGGTATGCAAAAATTTTCAATATGCAATTATGCGGCAGGGGCTTGTGCGAAAAAGGCCGCCGGGCTGTTTGCCGGGCGACCTTTCGTGTCGTGTGTTTGTATTCCGAATTACTGCAAGGGCTGTGCGTCGGCCGGAATGCCGAGCTCGGCTTTCGCCTGACCCAGCAGGTCGGTCAGAGCCTCCTCGTCGAAGTATGCCATCGAGGGAACCGACGTGTCGAACACCGCGAGGTAGCCGCCGGCCTTCGAAATCTTGTTCACGGCCTCGGTAGCCTTGGTGAGAATGGGCTCCGACATCTCGGCGCGCTTCTTCTGCAAGTCGCCCTGAGCCCACTGGTCGAACTCTTGGAGACGCTTCTGCATGTCCTGAATCTCCTGCTCCTTGACGTTGCGCACACCCTCCGAGAGGTTGTTGTACTCCTTCATGAAGTCGTTGTATTTGTTGTTGAGCTCCACCTGCAAGGTCTCCATCTGCTCTTGGAGGTCCTTCACGTAGGCTTGGAGATTGGTCTGCATCTCCTTGGTCTCGGGCATCGTTGCGATGAGCTCCTGCATGTTGATTCGTGCGAACTTCTGTGCGAAGAGTGACGTCGACGACATCACGAGTACAACCGCGAGGGTCAGTTTGATGAATCTTTTCATAAATTTCGTTAAGTGTTTAATTTTTTTAAGTTTCTTCTTTACTGTTTCATGGCGTCGATGATGGCCTGCGTGCGGTCTATCGACTTCGACTCGTAGAGCAGCGTCGGGTTGGCGGCCTTGTCCACCACCAGGTCCACGCCGTTGGCTGCGGCGTACTTCTCTATTGCCGCGAACACGCGCTCCTGTATGGGTTTTATGAGCTCCACCCGCTTCTGCATGAGCGTGCCGTTCTGGCCGAATATTCCCTCCTGGAATTTGGTAGCCTCCTCCTCCTTCGTCAGGATTTCGTTCTCGCGCGCCGTGCGTGCGCTCTCGGAGAGGTAGGGACGCTGGTTGTTGACATAGTTGTTGTAGAGATTCTCTACCTCCTGGAACTTGGCGTCGACCTGACGCTGGTACTGCTCGCCCAGTTCGTCGATTGTCTTCAACGCCGTGTTGTAGCTATCTATCGACTTGAAAATCTTTTCGCTGTCGACGGTTATGACATTCTGCGCCGATGCCGCGCCTGCGGCGAATACTACGGCCATAGCTGCTAAAATCAGTCGTTTCATAATCGCGGAGTTTTGTTGGTTTCCTGCTTCGTTATGTAAATATAACCGAATTATTTCAAATTTATTGCCAGAATGCGGTTTTTTATCAGAACTGCTGTCCGAGAACGAAGTGGAACTGACTGCCGCTTCGCTTGGTCGAACCGGCCGGAGCGTCGAATCCGTAACCCCAGTCTATGCCGAGCATGCCGACCACGGGCAGGTAGAGACGCACGCCGAAACCTGCCGAACGCTTGATTTTGAAGGGCGAGAACTTGCGCCACGAGCTGAACGCGTTACCGCCTTCGAGGAAGCCCAGCACGTATATCTGCGACGAGGGTTTCAGTATGATGGGGTAGCGCAGCTCGACCGTGTACTTGTTGTAGGCGCATGCGTAGTTTTCGCCTACGGGGTCGAGCGCTCCGTCTTCGTAACCGCGCATCGAGATGATGTCGACGCCGTAGATGTTGTAGCCTGTCATTCCGTCGCCGCCGACCTCGAACCGCTCGAACGGCGATACCTTGTTCTTGTTGTAGTTGCCCAGATAACCCATTTCGGCCTTGGCCATGAGCACGAGGTTGGTATTCTTGGTCAGTGCCTGGAACCACTGCGCCTTGAACTGCCACTTGTGGAACTCAATCCACTTGTATCGCTTCTGGTCGCTCAGCGACGGGTCGCTGTAATCCACGCCGTCCCACAGCGAGTAGGGGGGCGTCACCTGAACCGAGGCCGAGAATTCCGAGCCGCGGCGCGGATATATCGGCTGGTCGACGGAGTTGCGGCCGAATACGAATTTTAGCGACAGCGTGTTGGCCGAGCCGTTCTGCATGATGAACGTGTTCCAGTCTTTCAGCGTGTAGCGCTGGTAGCTCGCCTCGGCGTAGAAGGTGAAGTAGGGGTCGGGCCAGTTGAGCTTCTTGCCAAGACCTGCCGCGACGCCGTAGGAGCGGAAGTACTGCGTACTCTTCTGCCATACGTAGTAGGCGTTGTTCGACTCCGAGAGGTAGGCCGACAGCGTGAACGAGTTGGGCTTCTTGCCGCCCAGCCACGGGTCGGTGAAGCTCACCGAGAGAGCCTTGTAGTAGGTGCCGTTGGTCTGCGCCGAGATGGAGAGACGCTGGTTCTGTCCCATGGGGTAGGGGCGCCATGCGCCTTTCTTGAAGAAGTTGCGTATGGAGAGGTTGTTGAGCGTGATGCCGATCGAACCCACGAACGTGCCAGAGCCCCATCCGCCTGCGACGTTGAACTGGTCGCTCGCGGTCTCTTCCAGCGGCCAGCCGATGTCTACCAGGTCGTTCGAGCCGGCTACGGGCTTGATGTCGGGCATGACGTGCTCGGGGTCGAAGTGGCCCATCGAACCGAGCGTGCGGATGGTCTGCATGAGCAGCGCGCGGTTGTAGAGCTCGCCGGGGCGCGTGTAGCG
>CAMWIG010000018.1 GCA_947174295.1 uncultured Alistipes sp.
CACGACGATGAAGGCGCGCGGTTCGGTGCCGGGCAGCGGCAGGTGAAGATGCGGCAGCGCCCCGCCCAGACGGATGTGCGGCAGAACCTTGCCGGCTTCGTCGCCGAGTACGGGACGGAAGCGCAGCGCCTGCCGGTTGCGGGCCGACGGGGTGAGCGTGTTGACCTCGATGATGCGGCGCAGCTGGTCTTCGCGCACTGCGAACGAAGTGTCGTAGCCGCGGCAGCTGCGGTTCTTCGTCAACAGCCTTTGCAGCGTGTTGGCCGGGCGTCGGGCCGCCCGTTCGTTGCCGGAGCGCGAGAAGTACTCCTCCATTTTTCTGCCCAAATAGTCGTCTGCCATAGTGTAAGCTCTGTTTTGTCGCGGTAAATATACTGAAAAAGGCGAAAACCCGTGCGGATTCTCGCCTCGAATCGTGCCGTGCAGCCGTATTTGCGGCGCGCGATCAGTTCATCGGCAGGACGTTGCCGCGGCTGCCTTTGAGGATGAACTTGGCCTGCACGGAGTATTCCAGCTTGATGGTCTTGAACTCGGGCGACTCCTCGACAGCCTCCGCAGCGTCGTATATCGCCAGTTTGGCCGTGCCGCGAGCCATGACCGTGTTGTTGTAGACGGCCGGCATGACGTCGACGTTGGCGTCGTAGATGTAGAAGCAGTCGCCGATTTTCTGTCCGAGCGCCTCGGCCAGCGATGCGGCGCTCGACTGCGCGTTCTTCACCGCGGCGATGCGCACCTCCTCCTTCAAGCGGTCGATGTCGGTGTGCGACACGCGGCTTATGGCCGCGTTCGAGATGCCGAGGTCGCTCAGCGTCGAGAGCACGCGCTCGACCATGGCCGCCGAGCCGAGTTCGAGCTGGTAGCGCGCCGAGGCGAGCGCCGTCGCACGTTTGTAGTACGAGCTCGAACGGTTAGCCACCGTGAGCTTCTTCTCGGTGTCGACGCCCAGCTTTTGCAGCGCCGAAATCATGTCGCGCTGCTGGCTCTCGACCGACAGCCTGCCTTTGGAGTCCTTCTCGTTCACCGTAATGGAAAGGTAGAACAAATCGGGTACGACCTCCTTTTCGGCGCGTCCCGTCACCTGAATATAACTCGGATAGGCCTCCTTGAAATCCTGCGCCGCGGCCGACAGCGCCACGGCCGCGAGTGCGGCCAGCGATAAAACGATCTTTTTCATCTCTCTTGCGTTTTTTGTACCTGCGACGGCTGCGCCGCCGGGCGGTACGGTTCTGTTCGCAAATATAACGCCGCAGCGTTACCGTTTATTGCCAGCGAAACGCTTTCGTTCCTTTTTCGACATATCGTGTGTGTAGAGCCTGTCGTTCATCACGGCCGTGTAGGACTTGCCGTGTTCGAGCGTCACGTCGCCCTCGGTTGTGGCGAAGCGCGGGAACAGCTGCCGGTGCGAGATTCCGGGATGCTGGGCCGTATGTCCCGGTTTCGAAGGGTCGGTGACGTAGCGGTAGATTTGCAGCGACACATTGTAGTTCTCGTAGTCGTATGTTCCGGCCAGCGCGAGCGGGTCGCCCGGCATGACGTCGTCTCCCGGTTCAACCATGAGCGACTCGGGGTCGACGCATATGTACCATGCCTCCGAGCCGTCGGGATGCTCGATGGTTATGTTCACGGTCTCGGTCGAGAAGCTCACCGTGCCGCGTTCGAACTGCGAGGGCTCCGGCCGTTCGATTTTCACCACCCTGCCGCGTCGCGCGCAGTAGACCGTGTCGCCCTTTTCGAGCTGGAACCTGTACCCGAGCTGCTTGTGCTCCTCGTCGGGATGAACGTGCTTGTCGTATACGTAGACGGTCGAGTGGACGCGTATCGGACGCCGGGTCGTGCACGGCATCCGGTAGACGGCGTTCCCGTCGATTTTCGTGTCTATGCGGCAGTTGTAGCAGTAGTAGCTGTAACTGTATCCCACGCCGCGGCTCTCGTTCGCGGCGTTGAGCATCTTCACGCGCTGCCCCTCGTGCGCAATCTCCATCTTCTCCGTGCCCGTCATGCCGTTCTTGCAGTTGCTGAGGTCTTTCAGCGTGAAGTATACGGTCGTGGTGCCCGGGTACTCCTTGCGGTCGGCCACGAATGTCACGCGGGTGCCGCCCGCACTCTTTTCTGCTTCGATGTGCAGCGATTGCGCGATTGCAGGCAGCGAACATGCGGCGAGCAGCAGGGAGAGAAGTGTGCGCTTCATGAATATTCGTTTTTTCTGTCAGATGCGTTTTACGAGCTTCACCACATTCTCGACATGGTGCGTGTGCGGGAACATGTCGACCGGCTGCACGGCCTCGACGCGGTACATGCCGTCCATGAGCGCGAGGTCGCGGGCCTGCGTGGCGGGGTTGCAGCTCACGTAGACGATGCGCTCGGGCGCGGCGCGCAGTATGACGTCGATGACCGGCTCGTCGACGCCGGCGCGCGGCGGGTCGAGGATGATGACGTCGGGGCGGCCGTTGCGGGCCACGAAGTCGTCGCTGAGGACTTTTTTCATGTCGCCGGCGTAGAACACCGTGTTGCCGATGCCGTTAATCTCCGAGTTGACCCTGGCGTCCTCGATGGCCTCGGGGACATACTCGATTCCCACGACCTTCGCGCAGCGCGAGGCGCAGAAGTTGGCTATGGTGCCAGTGCCGGTGTAGAGGTCGTAGAGCACGTCGCCGGGTTGCAGCGCGGCGAACTCGCGCGCCACCTTGTAGAGCTCGTAGGCCTGACGCGAGTTGGTCTGGTAGAACGACTTGGGGCCTACCTTGAATCGCAGACCCTCCATGCTCTCGATGATGTGGTCCTTGCCGCGGTAGCAGACGGCCTCCTGGTCGCCAAGCGAGTCGTTCCACTTGGTGTTGACGACGTACATCAGAGAGGTAATCTCCGGGAAGCGCTCTGCGAGGTGGTCGAGCAGCGCGCAGATGCGCGGACGGTCGTCCTCGTTGAAGACGACGATGACCATTATTTCGCCCGTCGAGGCCGTGCGGATTATCATGTTGCGCATGAGTCCGGCGTGCTCGCGTGCGTTGTGGAACGTGTAGCCGTGCTCGATGCAGAAGCGCTTCGTCGCGAGGCGTATGTCGTTCGACGGGTCGGCTTGCAAGTGGCAGCGGTCGATGTCGAGAACCTTGTCGAACATGTTCGGGATGTGGAAGCCAAGCGCCGGAGCGGGCTCTATCGCCTCGCCGGCGGCTATCTCCTCGTAGGTCATCCAGCGGCGCTCGGCGAAGGTGAATTCGAGCTTGTTGCGGTAGTAGCGCGTCTCGGCCGAGGCGAGGCACGGCGCGATTTCGGGCAGCTCGATTTTGCCGATGCGCGTCAGCTGGTCGCGCACCTGCTCGGTCTTGAAGCGCAGCTGCTCGGCGTAGGGGAGGTTCTGCCACTTGCAGCCTCCGCACACTCCGAAGTGTGCGCAGAAGGGCTCTTCGCGCAGCGGCGAGCGCTCGACGAATCGCACGACGGCGCCCTCCATGAAGCGGCGGCGCTTGTTGCGTATCTGTACGTCGACAACGTCGCCCGGAACGGTCATCGGGACGAACACCACCACGTCGTTCCAGCGGCCCATCGCCTTGCCCTCGGCGGCGAGGGTCGTTATCTCCAAACCCTCGATGAGGGGGTAGTTCTGTTTCTTTCGTGCCATATCTCTATTATTCGGCTTGTCGGTTTCTTCTTATTTGCCGCAGGTCTGTGCCGACGTGCGGAATCAGCGGTAAAGATACGCAGAAATTCGAAATTAAACCCTACCTGCCGGGCCGAATTTTTCCCGCGGCGGCAAAAACGGGTCCGTGCGTATGCGGGAGGTTCGCGGCCGCCCGGCGAGTTCGGCGCGTTTATTGTCTGTTGCGCCGAAAAACGTTTTGCAATGGAAAAACTCTCCGACAACTCCTCCGCCAGGGAGGAACGCACTCCCGCTTTCGACAACAGCCCGTCGCTCAGCCGGCGTTTCAAGTCGCTGCGCGGGATGTTGAATGCCGCCGTGGGGCGAATACAGCCTTTCGTGCTTTTCGTTACGTGCTTCGGGGTGCTGTGCGCCTATCTGGTGGGAATGTACGTCACCGGCACGATACACTCGGCCTCGCGATGGATGGGCGCCATGCTGGCCTGCACGTCGGTAATCGTGGTGCTGCAAAAGAGCGGCTACCGCGAGTCGCTGAGCGTCGGGTGGATGCGCGTTTTCGGAACGTTCCTCGGGGCGTTCATCGCCTATATCTACCTCAAACTGCTGCCGTTCACGGTCGTCGGCATGCTCGGGACGGTGTTCGTGCTCGAAATGTTCATGATGGTATTCAACATCTACTCGACGGGATACATCGCCACGATGACCCTGCTCATCATCATGCTCGTGTCGCAGATGACGCCCGACGTCGACCCGCTGACCAACTGCATGCTGCGATTCTTCGAATCGGCGGCCGGAGTCGGTGTCGGCGTGGCCATACTGTGGGTCATCGACCGCTGGCGCGCATGGCGCAAACGTCTGCTGCGCATCGGTGCGTCGACCGACGGGCAGCCGGTCGACATGGACACCATGCCCCTGCGGTGGGGACACCTGCGGGTGGTGCTCGTGGCGTCGCTCGGACAGATTACCGGAGCCGCCATCTCGACGCTCGTCGGCGTGCTCATCCCGCTGATTCAGATTGTCGCGCATCCCGAGCTGCCGCCACTGATGCAGGGCGCGCTGGCTGCCTCGACTCTGGTCGGCATCATGGCGGGGTCGGTGTTCATCGGCTACCTCAGCGACCGCTACGGCTATCTTTTGTTCTTCCGTCTGTGTCCGGTGCTGGTTCTCGCGGCGTCGCTCTACGCCTTTGCGTCGGACGGCCCGGTGCGGCTGTTGTTCGCCCTCTTCTTCATGGGGCTCGGCGTGGGCGGCGGTTACAGCCTCGACAGCGACTACATATCGGAAATCATGCCCCGCCGCTGGCGCACGACGATGGTCGGCATAGCCAAGGCGGCGTCGGCCGCCGGAAATATCCTGATGGCCGTGGCGTGCTTCTTCATCGTCCGCACGTGGCACGATGCCGGCGACTGGAACGGCCTGCTGCTGCTCGTGTCGCTGCTGGCCGTGGTCATGATAGTGGCCCGCATACGCTTCGCGCAGAGTCCCGCATGGCTGTTCGCCCGCGGTCGCACGGCCGAGGCCGAGCAGGCCGTGCACTACCTGCTCGGACCCGACGTCACTATCGGCGACGAACACCGCCATCCGCGCAGCAGGGCCAGGGCGGCCGAAGGGTGGAGCGCCATGTTCCGCCGCGGCAACATCCGCAAGGTCGTATTCAGCGGCGTGCCGTGGGCCTGCGAGGGAGTGGGAGTCTACGGAATAGGCATCTTCCTGCCTGTGCTGATTCTGGCAATGGGGCTCGGCACCGACTCCGCAAGTGAGCTCGGACGTGTCGTGCAGTCGGTCGAGACGTCGATATACGTCAACCTTTTCGTCGCCGTGGGATTCGCCGCCGGTCTGTTCATGCTCGGCCGCATGGACAGGGTGAAGATGCAGAGCGCCGGATTCGTGCTCTGCGCCGCAGGACTCGGACTGCTGCTTGCCGCTTATCTCCTGCATCTGCACGTGTGGGTCGCCGTCGCCGGATTCATGATGTTCGAACTCTTCATCAACGCGGGTCCGCATCTTGTGACGTTCATCATTCCGTCGCAGATATACTCGGTCGACGAACGGGGTGCCGGAGCGGGTCTGGCCGCGGCGTTCGGCAAGGCCGGAGCGGTGCTGGGCGTCTTCTTTTTCCCGCTGCTCATGCGCTGGGGAGGCGTCACGGCCGCCATATCGTTCACCATAGCCATGCAGATTGTCGGCGCCGTCGTGACGATGGTTTTCAGCCGCGGACTCGTTCGTCCGCAGGACTCTGCGACTGCCGAGTAGCCGCCCCGTAACGAATGCCGCCCGCACCCCGAAAAGGGTGCGGGCGGTTTGTTTGCTGTACGTAACGGTTAGGTCTTACTTTCCCAGATGCGGCTTTCGGCCGACGCTCCAATCGGTATGGTCGGGGCGCTGCACGTCGTCGAAGCGAATCAGCGGCAGCAGGAACAGCCACGTGGTGATGCAGAACGGCGCTGTCAGCGTGGCGATGCCCGTCGGTTCGACGAGTACGTTCATGCCGGCCTGCACGAAAACCGTGACGACGACTCCGACCGCGGCCCACAGCGCCGAGCGGAGGCCGGGCTTGTAGAATACCGTCGCGAGAGCTATTGCCGTAAGCACGGGGCTGAACCCGTAGAGTCCTGCGGCGATGTCGCCCGCCGAGGCGCGGAAGAGTATGGCCGTGAGCAGCGCCAGCGCCGAGCCCGCTGCGGCCCACACGGCGGCGCGGATGTTGCTCACGGCGAGACCTGCGAGGAAGAAGAGTCCCGTGACCCACGAGTCGATGAGAAACACCTGCGCGATGCCGCGCAGCCATGCCGCCAGCAGTCCGGTGAAGCTCGCGCCGTGGAAGGCGGTGAATGCCGCGGGGAGCGCCGGAGCGCTCATGCCCGTGTCGGGGATGGAGTGCATGGCGCGCGCCGCGAGCAGGAAGAACCACGTGCAGAGCACGAACGGAAAGGTCAGCGAGTTGATTTTCCACGGACGCATGACGTTGTTCAGTCCCGTGCGCACCCACGTGGTGAGTGCCGAGCAGATGATTACGGCCACCCACATCCATGCCGTCGGGCCGATGAATGTCGGCAGGGCGCAGCCAACCAGCACGCCGTTGAATCCCCAGAGCCCCTGCTCGCCGTCGGCGGACGGCAGCGAGAGCAGACGTCCCGTCGCGGTCGATACCGCAAGTCCGAGCAGCGCGCCCCACGCCACAGCGCCGTTGTGCGAGGCATAGGCGCCCCAGAATATTCCGACGAGGAAGAGCAGACCCGTCCATGCGTTGTTCTGGAACATCACCTGCCCGGCGCCGCGCAGAAGCATGCGCACCCAGCCGAAGGGCTTTCGGTTTTCGATAGTTGTATTAGAAAATTCCATAGTGCAAATATAATTTTGAATTTTGCATTTTGAATTCGTAAGGTTTACCTCCACGGGAACTCCTCGAACAGCGGCCGGCCCTTGACCTGCCGGCGCACCGCCGAGCAGAATGCGCGCACGGCGCACTTCACCGTTTCGGTCTCGGTGCCCAGCACCTTGTAGAGAAGTCCCGCGCCGCCCGGCAGGCGCGTGATGCCCGCTGCGAGTCCCCGTGTGCGGTCTATCGCTGCGGGGGTGGCGGCGTAGAGGGCCTCGGCGTGTTCGTGCGGCGTGAGAAGGATGACGTTGGCGAATACGTCGTAGCCGTTCATCGCACCCAGCGTTTCGGGCGACGCCGCGGCGGGGTCGATGACGAACTTTTCGCGGAACAGCACCCGACCGTCGGGGCGGCGTGCGCGCGAGCAGACCGACAGTATGTCGTACTCGAACCGCTCGCCTGCGCCGAAGTAGCGGCGGCCGCTGAGGTATATCTCCGAATAGAAGAGCGTCGCCGTGGGGTCGGCGACAATCTCCGTGTCGGCCAGAAACCGAGTGTGCCGGCACGGTATGGTCGGCTCGGGGATGTATTCGAGATATGCGCCCTCTTCGAGCACGAAGCGCTGTTCGAGCGACGAGTAGTTCCACCGCATCTCGGCCAGCTTCGTCGCCGCACCGGTCGAGATGTGCGCGAAGGCGCCGCGCCGGACGGCGAACGACTGCGTGTAGCGGTCGCCGTCGACGTTCGGGCCGCCCGACGAGAGGATATAGACGCACGGCATCTCGGGCCAGCACTCGTCGAAGTAGAGCTCCTGCTGTACGATGAGCGGTGCGCGCCGCTCCCACTCGCGCATGACGGAGCGTCCGTCGGCGTCGAGCTCGAATCCGAGGTGCAGATACCCGACCTTGCCGGGCGAACCCACGGGCATGGCTTTCGGCTGCGCGAGATAGGGGCGCATCTCCCTTGCGGCGGCGGTCATCGTGCGGCGGCGGTTTGCGGTTCGCGGCTCTCGTCGGCGTCGAACAGAGCCATGCGGCGTATGAGGCCGATGAGCTCCCCGATGCCCTCGCCCGTCATGCAGTTGGTGAAGACGAACGGCTTCCCGGGGCGCATGGCCTCCGAGTCGCGGCGCATGACTTCGAGGTCGGCGTGTACGTAGGGTGCCAAATCGGTCTTGTTGATTACCAGAATGTCGGAGTGCGAGATTCCCGGGCCGTCCTTGCGCGGTATCTTGTCGCCGGCCGCCACGTCGATTACGTAGATGAAGAAGTCGACCAGCGCAGGGCTGAACGTGAGCGTGAGGTTGTCGCCGCCCGACTCGATGAGCACGACGTCGCCGTCGGGGAAGCGTGCCTCCATCTCCTCGACGGCGGCGATGTTCATCGAGGGGTCCTCGCGCACGGCGGTGTGGGGGCATGCGCCCGTCTCGACGCCTATGATGCGCTCCTCGACGAGTATTCCGCGCAGCATCTTGCGCACGTGCTTGGCGTCCTCGGTGGTCACCACGTCGTTGGTGATGACCAGAACCTTGTAGCCCAAATCGAGAAGTTTGGGCGTTATGGCCTCGATTATGGCGGTCTTGCCCGAACCTACGGGGCCGCCTATGCCTATTCGGCAGGTGTTGTTCATAAATTCAAAATTTAGAATTCGAAATTCGGAATCGGCGGCATGGTTGAGCCATGCGTCATGGTTGAATTGCGAATGCGTTTTTTAATTTTCTGTTTGCTTTTCTTTCGGTTCGAAATCAGGACTCTCGATGCGCATAATTCTGAATCTGAAATCTGCATTGTTTTTCGTCCGAGTTCAAAATCCAGACTCTCGATTCGCATAATTTTGAATTTTGAATTCTGAATTTTGAATTGTTTATGAATTGATATTCAATTCATAAACATGCGCTGCGTCCCCTTTTCGTGGAGCGAGGCGAGGATGTCGATTTGCGGCGTGAAGGCGCAGATATCGTCCGTCGTGCAGTCGCAGATGCTGTCGTACATGCGTCCGGCGTCGTCGCCCAGCCGGAACAGAATGCGCTGCGTGTCGTAGTGCGACACGCGTATGCACCGCAGGGCCGCGCCGAGAACCATGTTCGCCACGCCGTAGATGTGCGATGCGATGAGCTGCCGCTCGTCGATGCCCCATGCCGCGAAGATCATCCCCTGCGCCGCAGGGTAGGTGCCGGGCGTGCGCGAGGCCTCGATGTCGAGCAGCCACAGACGCACGTTCTGCCGTTCGAGTATGCGCAGCGACAGCTCGCCGAGCTTCTTGCCCATGCGGCATGTCATGAGCCGCACCTCGTCGCTCATCTTGCATATGAGAGCGCAGCGGTCGGCTTCGAGAATGCCGCGGTAGCGCTGCGCCGTCTGGCTGCGGTGGGCGTGCAGGGCTGCGATGCCGTCGGTGTGCAGCGCCTGCCGCACGATGTCGCGCACGTACTCTTCGAGCGTCGCCGCATCGTGCACCAGCCCCTCCGCGGCGGCCGTTTCCAGACCGTTCGAGAAGGAGAAGGCGCCGATGGGCAGCGTCGAGTCGGTGAGCTGCACGAGCCGCATAAGGGTCGTCGGGTCGCTCGCCGCGGAGCGTCTATTTCCACGCGTGCTCGTGTTCGTTCTCATGCTTGTGCCGGTGATGATGTCCGCAGCCGTGTTCATGACCGTGTTCATGACTGTGCTCGCGGCCGTTTCCGTGGTTGTGCTCGTGGCAGCGGCTGCCGCCGTGTTCGCCGCCGAAGCGGCCGTGGTGATGGTCGTGCGTCTCGCCCGCGGGGCCCGAGCCGCCGAACAGCCGGCGTATCTCGTGCGGTGCGAAGTAGGGTATCGCCTCGTCGCCCGGAACGAACGATATGGCGACACCCTCAATGCGGTGCGTGCGCATGACGCTCTCCATGACCTTGCGGTCGACCGTCAGCGGAACGTAAACCTTCGTCCCCTTTACCACGGCGGCCCAGTGCTGGTTTCCTATGGCGTGTCCGAGTTCGAGCGCCGTGCGCAGTATCGTTTCGGGCGCGGCGCCCGAAAGCGAGCCGAGGTCGGCGACCATTACCTCGTTCAGCCGCAGGCGAATCACGGCGATGCGACCTTCGGCCGGCCGATAGTCTATCACGTCGCCGTCCGACAGCCTCACGCCGCGTTCGAGCGCTACGGCGTACTCTCCTCCGCGGTCGCCGCAGGCTGTCAGGCGGCTCTTCTGCGCCGTCCACTGGTCGAGGTCGATATATTCGGTTTCGATGCCGTGCAGGCGTCCAGCCCACTCGGGCGAGGAGATGTTGCCCAGAATTTCGGTGTATATCTTCATGGCGCGAATCGTTAGCTGAACCAGTACAACTGCCCGAGCGAGAACTTCTCGGCGGGTTTCACGTAGGCGCGGACTCCGTCGATCGTCACCTCGAAGGTCTCGGGGTTGACGTCGATGCGCGGCGTGGCGCCGTTGCGCACCATGTCGAACTTCGTAATCTGGCGTGTGCGCCGCACGGGGCGCACGATGCGCTGCAATCCCAGGCGGGTGCGGATGTCGGAGTCGAAGGCCGCGTGCGAGACGAAGGTCATGCAGCTCTCGGGCATAGCCGGGCCGAACGCGCCGTACATCGGACGGTAGTAGCACGGCTGGGGCGTGGCGAGCGATGCGTTGGGGTCGCCCATGTTGGCCCAGTTGATGACTCCGCCCTTGATGACCATCTTGGGCTTGGCGCCGAAGAACTGCGGCTCCCAGAGCACCAGGTCGGCGAGCTTGCCCTTGGCTATCGAGCCCACGTAGTCCGATACGCCGAACGTGACGGCGGGGTTGATGGTGATTTTGGCCAGATAGCGCAGCACCCGGAAGTTGTCGTTGCCGTCGGCATCCTCGGCCAGACGGCCCACGGCGTTCTTCATGAACGATGCGGTCTGGAACGTGCGCATGAACGATTCGCCCACGCGTCCCATCGCCTGCGAGTCGGACGACACCATCGACAGCACGCCCAGGTCGTGCAGCACGTTCTCGGCGGCCTGAGTCTCGGGACGCACGCGGCTCTCGGCGAACGCCACGTCGGAGGGTATCTTGGGGTTGAGGTTGTGGCATACCATAATCATGTCGAAAAGCTCGGCCTGCGAGTTGACGCCGAACGGCAGCGTGGGGTTGGTCGACGACGGCAGTACGTAGGGCATCGACGCCACTTTCAGCAGGTCGGGGGCATGGCCTCCGCCGGCACCCTCGGTGTGGTAGGTGTGAATCGTGCGTCCGTCCATGGCGGCTATGGTGTCCTCGACATATCCGCCCTCGTTCAGAGTGTCGGTGTGGATTGCCACCTGCACGTCGTAGCGGTCGGCGGCGCTCAGCGCGGCGCGTATCGCCGCGGGCGTGGAGCCCCAGTCCTCGTGCACTTTGAGCCCGCAAACGCCGGCCTCGATTTGCTCTTCGAGCGGCTGGTCGACCGAGCAGTTGCCCTTGCCGAGCAGTCCGACGTTGACGGGCAGGCCCTCGAACGAGCGGATTATGCGCTCGATGTTCCAGCGGCCCGATGTTATTGTCGTTCCGTTGCTGCCGTCGGTGGGGCCGATGCCTCCGCCGAAGAGCGTCGTTATGCCGTTGCTCAGCGCCGCGTAGGCCTGCTGCGGGGCTATCATGTGGACGTGTCCGTCGATTCCGGCGGCCGTGAGAATCAGATGCTCGCCCGAAATGGCGTCGGTGGCCGCGCTCGTCACGAGGTCGGGATGCACGCCCTGCATGATGTTGGGATTTCCGGCCTTGCCGATGCCGGCGATGCGGCCGTCCTTGACTCCGACGTCGGCCTTGACCACGCCCAGCAGCGGGTCGATTATCGTTACGTTGGTTATCACCAAATCGAGCGACCCCTCCTTCGAGGTCATCGTGTTGGCCAGACCCATTCCGTCGCGGATGGTCTTGCCGCCTCCGTATACCACCTCGTCGCCGTATTCGCGCAGGTCGCGTTCGATTTCGACGTAGAGGTCGGTGTCGCCCAGACGGATTTTGTCGCCTACCGTCGGGCCGAACAGATTGTTGTATTCTTGACGTGAAATTGTAGCCATAAGAGAACTGTTTTATTTTTTGCTTTCGGTTGCGGGTTTCGCCGTGCGCGGCTTTTCGGTCTCCTTGCGGGTGTGCGGGGCCTTCTCGACGGGTATGTCGCCGACGATTTCGCCGGTGATTTTGAATCCGCAGTTGCGGACGCGTCGCAGTGCGCGCAGACGCGCCGGGAAGTACGTCGGCGCGTCCTCGTCGCCCGTGTAGCCCATCACCAGCCCGTTGAAGCCGATGACGCGGCGCTTGCCGGCGTAGGGTACGACCTCGACTGTCTTCTGGTCGCCGGGCTCGAAGCGTATGGCCGTCGTGGCCGGCACGTTGAGGTGGCAGCCGAATGCGGCGTCGCGGTCGAATTCCAGATAGCGGTTTACCTCGAAGAAGTGGAAGTGCGAGCCGACCTGAATCGGGCGGTCGCCCGTGTTGCGCACTTTGAGCTTCACGGTCGGACGCCCCGTGTTGTACTCGATTGGCTCCTCGCGGAGAATCACTCCGCCGACCGCGACGTGTTTCGCAGGCCGGAATCCCGGCTTGCCGGGATAAAGCGTATTGTTTTTGGTCGATTTTTCCATGACGATTCGTTTGAAGATGTTACTTTATGGGATGGTGGATGCTCACCAGACGCGAGCCGTCGGTGAATACGGCCTCGACTTGCAGCAGGTCTATCATGTCGGCCACGCCGTCCATGACCTGCTCGCGCCGGAGCACCGATGCGGCCTCCTTCATGACCTGCTCCACGGTCTTTCCCTCGCGGGCCCCCTCCAAGGCCGTCGAGGTGATGTATGCCACGGCCTCGGGGTAGTTGAGTTTTAACCCCTTGTTCATGCGGCGTTCGGCAATCATGCCGAGCGACAGAAGCATGAGTTTGTCGATCTCTCTCGGTGATAAATGCATAATATTCTACGGTTGAATTTTTTCTTCCATTTCTCGCCTCGGCATACCCCGAACAGGTTCGGCTCTGCGCTCGGTTTAACGAAATGGTCGAATCGTTTGTTTTTTATAATTTTGCGTTCGTGCCTCGGACGGCTGGCACCGTATTTGGTGCCGGCTTGGCCGATATACGTTTTTAAACTCACTTTACAGCACTATGTTCAAAGCAATGATTATCGCAGGTCTCGGCGGATTCGTCGGTACGTGCCTGCGCTTCCTTACCGGGAAACTGTGCCACGTCGTCTGGACCCATTCGGCCTTTCCGTGGGGAACGTTCGCGGTCAACGTCGTCGGCAGCTTCCTCATCGGAATACTCTTCGGCCTGGCCGAGAAGAACAATGTCATCTCGCCGTCGATGAACGTTCTCCTCATTACGGGATTCTGCGGCGGCTTCACCACCTTCTCGTCCCTGGCCGACGACATGTTTCTGCTCTTGCAGCAGAAGAACTGGCTGACGTTCGGACTCTACGCCGGACTGACCTTCGTGCTCGGCATCCTGCTGGTGTGGGCGGGTCGTGCGATTGTCAAAGGGTGATTCCGTTATGGCTCCCGGCCGAAAGCCGTCCTCAGATGCTGAGGGCGGCTTTCGTGTCGGTTTCGAATACCTCGGTCACGCGCTTCAACCAGTCGACGATGCGGATGTGCTGCGGACATGCGGCCTCGCAGTTGCGGCACTCGATGCAGCTCGATGCGCGGCCGTGCCCCTCGGCCTGAGACTCGTAGGCGTGCAGCCGCGCCGCGAACTCCACGTGGCCCGCTTCGTTGTCGGCGTTGTAGAGCAGCAGGTACGACGGAATGCGTATGTCCTCGGGGCATGTCGGCACGCAATAACCGCATGCCGTGCACTGTATGGGCTCGGCGTGCACTATCATCCCGGCCGCCTTGGCGGCAATCTCGCGCTCGGCATCGTCCATGGGGCGGAAATCGCGCATGAGTGCTGTGTTGCTCTCCATGTCCGCGAGCGACGACATGCCGCTCAGCACCGTAGTGACGCCGTGCAGGCTCGCCGCGAAACGCAGCGCCCACATCGAGGGCGTGTCGTCGGGGCGCGCTGCGCGGAACATGCGCTCCACCGCGTGCGGAACCTCGACGAGCAGGCCGCCTTTCTGCGGACACATGGCCACCACGCTCTTGCCGTGGCGGCGTGCAGTCTCGTAGCAGCGCTGCGCCTGAATCGGCGTGAGCTCCCAGTCGACATAGCTGATTTGCAGCTGCACGAAGTCGACGAACGGATACTCGGTCAGTATCTCGTCGAGCAGCTCCGGGGAGTCGTGGTACGAGAAGCCCGTCAGGCGGACTTTGCCCTCGTGTTTCATGCGGCGCACGAATTCGAAGCTGCCCAGCTCCTCGGCGCGGTCGTAGAAGGCGCGCGTGGCGCAGTGCACCAGGTAGCGGTCGAAGTACTCCACGCCGCAGCGCTCCAACTGCTCGGCGAAGATGCGCTCCTGATGCTCCGGGCTCTCGACGAGCAGCGTCGGGAGCTTGTCGGTGAGCGTGTAGCTCTCCCTCGGATAACGCTCCACGAGCGTGCGGCGTATGGCCGGCTCGCAGTGGCCGTCATGATAGGTGCTGGCGACGTCGAAATAGGTGAATCCGCGTTCGAGGAACATGTCGACCATGCGCGTGAGCTCCGCCATGTCGATTGCGGTCGTATCCGCGGGGTCGGTGAGCGGCAGGTGCATGCAGCCGAAACCGAGTTTGAGTCCGTCGGTTTTCATCTTAGCCCCTGATTGCGTATTTGATAGCGGCCCACACGCCGACGATTTGCAGCAGCATGCCCGGTGCGCCGAGCCGGAAGTCCTGAGCGGCTTCGAGGAGCGAGCCGGTGTAGGCCCATTCGAAGAGCGAGCCGACGGCCTGCGCGCCGAGAACCACGCCTGCCAGAATGGCGAGCGTCACGCGGCGGGTGCGGTGTGCGGCATATCCTGCGATTGCGGCCAGCAGCACCGACTTGACGAGAATCGTCGGCAGAGCCGCTGCTGCGGGCATGCCGAACAGAGCGGCGTTGAGCACGGGCGAGAGTATTGCGGTGAGAAGACCCACCTTCCAGCCGAATTTGTATGCGCCCAGCAGCGTGAAGAAGTAGATCGGCAGCAGAATCCGTCCGCCGTCGGGCAGCAGGTGGCAGAGCTGCGGCAGAGCCATGTTGCCGGCGATGAAGAGCGTCGCTGCGAGGTAGGTCTTTGCCTGCCCGTAGTCGAGCGAATGGAGTTTGACAGTCATTGTTTTCATACACTTATGGATTTAAAAGGATTGTCGTGCAGTCGGTCTCCGCATCTGCGGAGAGCACTCTTGGCGATATCCAATTTCGATGCCACAAGTGTAAGACAAACGGTCTGCCTTGTGGGGGCAGACCGTCGCGGAATCTATTTCCTTACCAGATATATCCTGTCGTCGGACAGTGCGTACAGCCTTCGCCGTTCGGGCGGCAGAGCCGCTGCGAAGTCGTACTCCTCGACCGTGAATCCGGCTTCCCGCAGGCGGTCGGCGTAGTCGCGGCCGTAGATTCGACGGTGGTCGTACTGCCCGAATATGCGCGTGCGTTCGGCGGGGTCGGTTATCGAGTCGTCCTCGAACGTCCGCTCGCGCGCGAGCTCGACGGGCGAGAGCATGACGCCCCAGCCTCCGGGACGCATGATGCGGTGCAGCTCGCGCATGGCCCGGCGGTCGTCGGCCACGTGTTCCAGCAGATGGTTGCATACGACGATGTCGGCGTAGTCGTCTGGCAGCGGAATGCTCTGCACGTCGAAGTGCAGGTCGGCCAGCGGCGAGCAGAGGTCGGCGGTGAGGTATTCGCCGCCTGCATCCTTCATAAGCCGTTCGAAGCGGCTGCGCAGGCACACCTCGGGGGCGATGTGGAGCATGCGGCCGGCGAATCGCAGCTCCATGCCGCCGCCGGCGTCGCTGCGGTCGAGCAGGAAGAGCCACAGCAGGCGGTGACGTTCGAGCGCCAGACACGACGGACAGAGAGCGTCCTCGCGCGAGACGACGTAGCCGTAGGGCAGGAACTTGCGCCGCCGAGTGCCGCAGACAGGGCACTGCCGCCCGCGACCTATGTAGAACAGACCCATGACGGGCACCACGGCACCGGCTATGCGCTGCATGAATGTTCGCGGCAGGTGCCCGAGCGCCCACTTTATGATACGCTTCATAGCTATTCGAGTACGTTTTTAACCTCCTCCTCGGCTTTGTGCAGGCGCTCGCGGCACAGGGCGAGCAGCTCCGTGGCGCGCTTCACGTCGGCGGCCAGCGAGTCGACCGACATCTCTTCGGTGCGGAATTTTTCCAGAATGCGCTCCACTTCGGCCATCGCTTCGGCATAGGTGGGCTCGGTGCGTTTTGTTTTAGGCATAGTAAACGGATGATTATCGGATGCGAATATACGAATGAAATTCAAAATTGAGAATTCAAAATTCAAAATTGTGGTCGTCGCAGAGGTCGAATATGCCGGGTGAGCGGATTATCGGATATTGTTCGAGCTATGCCGAGGCGAGAAAACGAAGGCTGCAAACCAACCTGAAACTGTTGTCGAATAAAAAAAAAGGAAACGAAGGTTCGGGAGCACCCCGAGACCTGCATTTCCTCACCAACCTAAAACTACTAACCTAAATGAACCTTAAAAACTTCGTTGCAAAGGTAAGGCGAAAAAACGAACCTTGCAAGTTTTTATTAAAATATTTTCAAAAATTCGTGAATTTTTTGAATAAATATCTGCCGGTGAATCGTATAGAGTGAGCGGGAGGTCGCCGGCCGGTATTGCGGAACTGCATCTGCTGAGGTCTGAACCGTGGCTGCGTACTGCTGCGAGGGCCGTCAGCGGCCTATGTAGCGGGCTGCGGCATCGGCCGAGCGTTCGCCGTCGAGGGCCGCCGAGACGATGCCGCCGGCATATCCGGCACCCTCGCCGGAGGGGAAAAGGCCTTCGATCTCGGGGTGCATGAGCGTATCGGGGTCGCGAGGTATGCGCACGGGCGACGAAGTGCGCGACTCGACGCCTGCCACCAGAGCCTCGTTCGTGACGAATCCGCGCATGCGCCGCCCGAACGTCGCAAGACCCGAACGCAGCCCCTGCGCGATGAAGCGCGGCATCCAAAGGTCGAGACGCGACGGCGTGAGCCCCGGAATGTACGACGTCGCGGGGAGCGCAGAGCTCGCACGGCCGCTGACGAAGTCGGCGACGCGTTGCGCCGGTGCTATCTGCGCATCGCCGCCGTTGGCGCGTGCGGCGAGTTCGAACTGCTCCTGGAATTTCAGTCCTGCCAGCTCGCCCCACTCCTCGCGCAGATGTTCGAAGTCCGAAAGACGAATCTCGGTGACGAGTCCCGAATTGGCGTACGGCGAGTTGCGGCGGCTGGGCGACATGCCGTTGACCACCGACTGCGCGGCGTCGGTCATGGCCGGAACGATGAAGCCGCCCGGACACATGCAGAACGAGTAGACGCCGCGGCCGTTCTCCTGACTGACCAGCGAGTAGGCCGCAGCCGGAAGGTACTCGCCTCGTTCGGCGCAGTGGTACTGTATGGAGTCGATGAGCGCCTGCGGATGCTCGATGCGCACGCCCATGGCGAAGGGCTTGGCCTCGATGCGCACTCCGTCGCGCCAGAGAGTCTCGTAGATGTCGCGCGCGGAGTGTCCCGTCGAGAGAATCACCGCAGCGCCGTCGATGCGGCGGCCGCCGACATCGACGCCCTCGATGCGTCCGCTGCGCAGACGGAACCCCGTCACGCGGCTCTCGAAGTGAAACTCGCCGCCGGCTTCGACGATGGTGCGGCGTATGGCCGAGATGATTTGCGGCAGACGGTCGGTGCCTATGTGCGGATGCGCCTCGTAGAGAATCGACGGGTCGGCGCCGTGGAAGACGAGCGTCTGCAAGGCCTTGTTGTAGTCGCCGCGCTTCTTGCTGCGGGTGAATAGCTTGCCGTCGGAGAAGGTGCCGGCGCCGCCCTCGCCGAACGAGTAGTTGGAGTCGGGGTCGACGGCTCCGTTGCGGTTTATCTGTGCGATGTCGCGCTTGCGCGCCGAGACGTCGCGACCCCGTTCGAGCACTATCGGTTTGTAGCCCAGCTCTATGAGCCGAAGCGCCGCGAAGAGCCCCGCAGGGCCTGCGCCCACGACGACGACCTCCGTCCGTCCCGCGACCGACGGATAGTCGAACCGCACGGGGGCGGGCTGCGGCTCGCGGTCGACGTAGATTTCGAGCGTGAGGCTGACCTTTATCTGCCGCTGGCGGGCGTCGGTCGAGCGCTTGGTCACGCGGACCAGCGCGACGTCCTTATCGGATATGCCGATGCGTCGGGCTGCGAGCGAGGTGTAGTACTTCGCGTCGGCGGCCTGCTTGGGCGTGAGAGTGAGTGTTACTGTCTGCGGCATACGGAGTGTCGTTTCGGTCTGCAAAAGTAGTAATTTCGGGAGGAAAACCCTATCTTTCGAAAAATTTTTCGACGCGATGTCGCGAATGCCCGCGCCGGGACGTCTTACCGACAAATGAACAAACCGGAATTCAACTCTGAGGTCGCCGCGATGCGGGACTCCATGTACCGTTTCGCCCGAAGCCTGCTGCTCGACTCCGCCGAAGCGGAGGATGTCGTGCACGACCTTTTGGAGCGGCTCTGGTTGCGGCGCGACCGGCTCGACGGGTGCCGCAGCATCGAGGCCTTCGTGATGATTTCGGTGAGGAACGCCTGCTACGACCGTTTGCGGCGGCGGGCCGCAGCGCCGAAACCCGCGCAGCGGCCGCAGGTCTTAGTCGACGATGCCGACCGCCGGGATGTGCGTGAGCTCGTGCGTTGCGCAATGGCGCAGCTGCCGGCACGGCAGAGGGAGATGCTCCATCTGAAAGATATCGAGGGGTATCCGACCCGCGAGCTGGCCGAGATGTACGGCTGCGACGAAGGCTCGGTGCGCATGACGCTGACACGGGCGCGCCGCGGATTGAAAACAGTAATAGAGGAGATGATGCGATGAAACGTAACCCGACGACAGAACATACCGACGAGCTGCTGGCGCGATATTTCGCCGGCAAAAGCTCCGCGGACGAGGAGCGCGGCCTGCGAGCTGCGGCCGAAGACGGAGAGATAGACGACATTCCGACGACGGCGATGCGGCGTGTTCTGGGGGCGCTCGCGGGCGAGCGCA